>NZ_JCACKG010000066.1:0-20490 GCF_059505265.1 Myxacorys chilensis
CAGTCACTACCTTTCAGCTTATTATTTCTCCTCTCAAAATGAATCAACCCTGCCATAGCAGGAGGTTTCAAAGAATTGTTCAATCACAGCCAATTGAGGTCAGCAATTGTAAATTCAAACTTGAAAGCGACTCTTTGCAGTGTCTTTTTGCATTGCCTATTTTTATCGTATTGAATCTATTCTTCAGAAGCTGACAGTACATTAAGGGTTGTCGAGGTCGAGTAATATTCAGGTAACTCAGGAGAAGTGATCGGGTTTAGGAAACAACCGGGCTGATCGTAGCGGCCTCGACATCCACTGTATGAGTATTGGCATGAATCGCATCAACGGGTCTTTCTTCAAAAACAGCCAGGTCAAACCAGAACGTCGTACCAACGCCAACTTCACTCGTTAAGCGAACCTGACTGCGGTGACGATCGATAATATTTTTCACGATCGATAGCCCTAATCCAGTTCCTTCCAACGTATGGACACGGTTTTCTACCCGGAAAAAGCGATCGAAAATCGCTTCTTGATCTACCGCATCAATGCCAATGCCTGTATCTGAAATTTCAACTCGGACTTGTGGGTTGATGTTCCCGTCCGTTTGATCGACCGCATAGGCTCGAAGCACAACTTTACCGCCTGCTTCGGTAAATTTCAAAGCATTGCCAACGAGGTTTGTGAAGACCTGAAGCAATAGATCATAGTGGCCGTATACCGCCGGTAAGCCAGGCTGAACGTCCTGAAGCAGCTCAATTCCCTTATCTTTTGCGTTCAACTGATAAGTGCGAAGCGTTTGCTCGATCGGTTGCACCAAATCTACAGCTTCAAACGTGTAAATCTTGCAGGACTCTAGGCGCGACAGATCGAGGACATCGTTCACCAACCGAGTCAGTCGATCTGTCTCTCGGTTTGCGGTTTCTAAAAATTCGTGCTTTTCGGATTCGCTCAGTTCCTCGCCGTACTCGTGGAGGGTTTCGATAAACGATTTGATGTTAAAAAGAGGCGTCCGTAACTCGTGAGACACATTGCTGATGAACTGACTTTTCGCTTCGTTTAGTTCTGCTTCGCGCGTAATGTCTTGAATGGTGACAGCCACTCCTTTGACATTCTCTCTCACTGGATCAGCAACTGCATTCAGCAGAATTCGCAGAGTCCGATTGCTCGGTTCGGTTAGCGTGATGCGAAATTCGGCCTCTTCGCGGAGTTCGCCTTTTGCCATTTGGTAGAGTGGGCGAGTCAGTTCGATTTGAACCGGAACAGGTAAGCAGTAGAGGGCATTTTCTTCTTCGATCGCTTTGTTGTCCCACCCGAAGATATGACGGGCCGTGGGATTGACCAGAACAATCTGAAGATTGGTATCGAGAAGAATAGCTCCATCTGCGATCGTAGAAACCAATGTTTCCAGTTTGGCTTTCTCGGCGGTCAATTCCTCGATGTTTTGCTCTTCGTAGCGCTCTAACCGCTCTGCCATGTCATTAAAACTGGCAATTAGTGCACTCAGTTCGACCCCTGCACCGACAGGCAAATCGACTCGCTGCTTGAAGTTGCCTTTCGCAATATTGCGAACGCCCACCACCAGTTCTTGAATCGGTTTCGTGATTTGCAGCGCGTTAAACACTGCCCCCAGAATGACCATCACCCAGATGGAAACAAACACGGCAACCGTAACATCGCGCGTCAGATGGGATGATGCGGCTACGGTGGGATTGGGGTTGGTTCCAATCGCGAGAACGCCGAGATAGTTGCCTTCATAGACCAGAGGTACGAACACATCCGTCACTTCACCATCCGGGGTCACGTGCTGCCGCACCATCGGTAAATCCGAGTGTTCCGCAAAATTCTCTGGAAGCTGAATTCGTCTCCGAATCGTCAGCGAGTTTTGAACTTCCGAATCGGAAAACGGAATGCCAAAAAAGATGTTGCCATCGGCATCGGCATAAAGCATGTAGCGCACGCTGGAGGTGCTGCTGTAAAACCGATGAGAAAAACGGGCTAACTCTGTGCGATCGTCCTCTCTGACGAGCGGCGCAACGTTAGCCGCCAGCAAAAGTCCTAAATCGCTACCAAAGCGGGTATCGTTCGCACGGGCATCCGCTTGAATGGTGTTGACGGCCCAAAACGTCAACCCACTCATAATAATTGACACCACCAGCGTTGCGGCTGCCATCAGTTTGGTCTGAAGGCTAAACCTTGCCCACCAGCGAGTGAGAATATCCCGAATCATTTTGATGAGAGAAACCAAGGCTCTAAGAGATGGGGGATAAAGACACACCGAACCTGAGTTCGCTGCTCATTTTCCTATATCTTAGGCTAATTTTAGAAGCTAATTGGAGCTAGAGCCAACGGTTCTGACCCGATGCCCAATATCACGGCGATAGTACATGCTCTCAAAGTGAATTGACCGAACTGCCGCATACGCTCGATCGATGGCTTGGTCAAAGGTTTCGCCGATCGCTGTGACTCCCAATACCCGCCCGCCATCAGTGATCAGTTTTTGGTTTCGGAGTTGGGTTCCAGCATGAAACACCACGACTTCATCGGTTTCGGCTTGGTCGATGCCCGTGATGTCTAGTTTCTTTGGGTAGTTGCCAGGATACCCTTCAGCCGCCACCACGACACAAGCAGATGCGCCCGCTTTCCATTCAATGGTAGGAAATGATCCTAGAGTTTGGGTGGCGCAAGCCAGCAAGAGCTTTTCTAGGGGCGTGTCAAGGAGCGGAAGAATGGCTTGCGTTTCTGGATCTCCAAAGCGGCAATTGAATTCAATCACTTTCGGTTCGCCTGCAGGTGTGACCATTAGACCTGCATAGAGGACGCCACGGTAGTCGATATTGCGGCTGCGCAACGCCGCGATCGCAGGTTCTAATACGGTATTTTGAATTTGCTCCATCAGTTGGGGTGTGACGACGGGTGCAGGCGCGTAAGCTCCCATGCCGCCGGTATTTTCTCCCGTATCTCCCTCACCGATGCGCTTGTGGTCTTGAGCGGGGAGGAGGGGACGAATGGTGAGACCGTCGGTCACGGCAAGAATCGAAACTTCTTGTCCGCTGAGGCATTCTTCGATCACAACTTGGCTGCCCGCGCCGCCAAACTGCCCCTGAAAGCACGCTGCGATCGCGCTATCAGCACTCTCTACCGTTTCAGCCACCGTGACGCCTTTTCCTGCTGCCAACCCATCGGCTTTAATGACGATTGGGGCACCTTCAGAACGGACGTAAGCCTTCGCCGCCGCTTCGTCTGCAAACACAGCGGCCTTAGCGGTCGGAATTCCAGCGTCTTCCATGAGGGCTTTTGCCCAGGCTTTGCTGGATTCAATCTGAGCGCCTTCGCGAGTGGGACCAAACACATTCAGTTCTTTGGCCTGGAGATAGTCTGTAATCCCCATTGCCAGCGGGACTTCTGGCCCCACCACAATCAACCCAACATTATTGACAAACGCAAAGCGAGCGATTCCTTCAAAATCGTCTACGTTCAAAGGCAGATTGCGGCACCGTTCTAGAGCGGCTGTTCCGCCATTGCCCGGTACACAGATAATTTGCTGAACTTGCGGAGATTGCAACAACTTCCAAGCTAGGGCATGTTCTCGCCCGCCGTTTCCTACGATTAAAACTCTCACAGTGCCCTCGCTTAGAATTGAACCAGTGTGATCCAGATAAAATCTTAAGCTGAACGGTGGGCTTTTCGATAAGAAGAAGCCAGCATCTCTATATTTTGAGAGTGAAATTTTAGGTTGAGAGCCAACTTAGAGCAAAATAATGGGCTAAATTGCAAATTTGAAACTTTTAACGGCACGGTCAGTTCTGAGTATAAAGCGACGGAATTTAGGGAAATGGTGGTTAGGATGAGTCAGATGTTGGGTCGATGGTTCTGGGTGAGTATGCTGGTGGGAGGTTCGGTTGTGGCAGGGCAAGTTATCTGCGGGGCGCAAGCTCCAGCCGTTCAGCCTTCTCCTCAACCGACAACCCCAACCAAACCGCTGCCCGATCGCTTTCCCCCCAGTCCATTGGAGTTAACGGTGCCCGATCCGCTCTTACCAGGAGGTCTAAAGCGTCCCTTGAGCGAGGCAGAGCGGCAGCAGTTAGATCAGGCGTTGGATGCCTTGAATGTGCAGGCGACCGAAAAGCTGCAATTGAACGATCCGATCGCTGCCTTTGAGATCTGGAATCGAGAATTGCGCTTGCGTCGAGCGTTAGGCTTTTTAGAAGAAGTAACGGCTTTGGGTCGAGTGGGCGATCAAGCCTGGAAGCAAAACCTGTCTGAGGAAGTGCGCGTCATTACCAATCGGCTCAAGGCAATTCAAGCCGAGGCACAAAAGCCCGTTCAAGCCAGATCAGCTTCCTCTAGCGGCGTGCAGGACGTGAATCGAACGGCCTTGCGATCGGCATTAGGAACGGCCTATCAGCAAGTGCGATCGCCAGGACTAGCCGTGACGGTGTATAACTCAATGCTGGCAGATGCGAGAGCCGCGAATGATGTGACTCAAGAGACGAGTCTGTTAACCACGATTGGACAACTGCATCTCAGTTGGTTTGATTATCCAAAAGCGATCGCAACGTACACCGAATTGTTGAACTTGGCAAAAGCAAGAACCGACCAGCAAAGCGTGTTTGTGAATCTGATTCAGCTTGCCTATGTCCATGAACAAGCTAAACAGCCCGCGCAAGCGGCAACTTATCAGCAGCAGTTGCTCGATTTGTATCAACAAAATGAACAGGCGCAGTACATTCCAGCCCTAAAAATTAAACTTGCGGACAACTACGCGGCAAGTGGTCGGTTAGATCTTGCCGAGCAGCAGTACCGAGAAGCGTTCCAGTTGGCCCAGCCGCTCCTTCAGGTCGCCTACGCGACCGATGCATTGCAAAAGCTAGGCAAACTGTACCGAGCCAACGATCGCTTGGACTCAGCCCTGCAAGTGTATGACTATCTTGCTCAAGCCGAGCAACAAGCCTATAACGCTTACAGCGCGATGGATGCATTAGATCAGGTTGGGCAAATTCACCTTGCTCAAAAAGCGTATCCAGAAGCGTTAGCCGCCTTTAGACAAGGGTTAGAAGTCTCAAAGCAGTTAAATTATCGAACGGATTACTTCAACGAGCAAGTTCAGAAAGTGGCGCAACAAGTCCCCCGTTAAAAAAAATATAGGGACGTCATGGGTAACGTCCCTACCTTATAAAAATTCAGATCGACAAACATCTAGCTCAGCAAGCTTACGCCATGCTGTTTTCAATCGCCCAACGCGCTAATTCGGTGCGGTTGTGTAACCCGGTTTTCCCCAACATATTACTCACATGGCTCTCGATCGTGCGTTGACTCACGTTAAGTTCCTCCGCGATTTCTCGGTTTGCCATGCCGCGCGCCACAAACTGAACCACGCGCAACTCAGTCGGCGTCAGTTCGACATCGAACGGCACCTGAATTTTGGGTGCATTCTCACCGCCCTTAGCATCCTTGTGCTGAATCAGACGAGAGGCTTGCTTCAGGGAAGATTCGACCTGAGCCACTAATTCTTCTGGCTCAAACGGCTTCACCATGTAAACATCTGCACCGATGTTTAATCCCTTAACGCGATCTTGACTTTGCCCCTTGGCGGAGAGAAACAAGACTGGAATCCAACTGGTTTTTGGATCTTGGCGAATCGTACTGACGAGTTGGTAACCATCCATCTCTGGCATCATCACGTCACAGATGATCATGTCTGGAGTTTCGCTCTCCAACACCTCTAGGGCTTCGCGCCCATTTTCTGCGGTGACAACTTCGTACCCACGGAACTCTAGATAGTCTTTGACTAGCAAAATAAGGTTCGGATCGTCGTCAATCAGCAGCAACCGTCTGTGATTCCCTGCGCTAGTTTCCTTCATGCTGTGCTACTCGCTCTGCCGAATCTGAATAACGTTTACAAATTAAATTGGAATTGAAGCCAACTTCGAGAGATGGACACGTGTTATTGTGGACGATCTCGTAACCATTAAAAACTAAATTGCTCCCGATATTAGTAAAGATTCAGAATTTTGGCTATAGGTCTCGTGACATTATATACGACCAGTCAAGAAATCAGACTTCTTTGGCCTATATTTATACTCCTGTAAAAGAATCGTTCAGACAGAAAATTGTACTGTATTCAAAAATGATCTTTCGCTCAAATCGAGCCATTAGTAAAGGTGAGGCAGCGTTTAGCTGATATGTCTTTGAGCAACTGAAAGAGAATGCGGCGCAAATTTACTTCTATCAACGGTACAAAAATCAGAATTGAATTTTTAGAAAAATCACGATGTTGATGGGGTTATAGAATTGCTTGAAATAGGGGCGAGTGGATGAGTCAAAAAGACATATTCGTGGACAATCTGATTGCCAATTAAATGTTCTTGAATAATGCGTTCGATCACCTCTGGAGTGACAGAATGGTACCAAACTCCATCGGGATAGACGACTAAAATCGGTCCTTGCTGACACACGCGAAGACAGTTCGCTTTCGTTCGGAAGATACAGCTTGCAGGGGCGTCGCCTGCCGAACCGCTAGGAGTGGGCTGGTCGAGCTTCAGTTCTTTGAGCCGTTTTTTGAGGTAGTCCCAAGCGGCTAAGCCAGTCTCTTTGTCGCAACAAATTGCTTTTGTTTGGTCAGCACAGATAAAGAGATGACGCTGAACCTGATTCAGTCCTAATTTCTGAGCGCACGCTTCAAGTTCAAATTGGGGGGCAGTCAGTTCAGTAGTCATGGATGAGGTTCAAAATGAGGGGGGATAGAAGTTGAGGCGATCCTTTGCAACTCAGGCAGCGCTTCAACTTCACAGCGCTCCTTTATGCTAGTCGATTTTGGAGGGCGCTCCGCCTGGAGCCGTTGGTTCTAGCCGTCTGGGGGCGGGTGGTTCTAACCAATCCATGCGGCGAGTGAAGTACATGATAATGGCCAAGAAGACAAATAGCCCGATCGATCCCATGAGTAATGAGTAGTCCTGATTGGCTAACACGACGTAGAGATAGCTGTAGAGCGCAATCTGCATGACGCCTACGATCGCGCCTCGTTTTCTGGCTCGAAGGACGGCGACCGAGTATGCCGTGATCAAAACGACGACTGCAACGGTGGAAATAAGATAAGCAGTTTTGAATCCTAAGTGCTCAGAAATGGCGAGTTGCAGGAGATAAAACATCGACATTGCCACACCGACGAGCAGATATTGCAATGGATGAACGCGCAGTCGAGTTGCGGTTTCAAACAGCCAAAACACGGCAAAGGTCAGCACTAGAAATAGAAAGTTGTACTTGATGCTGCGATCGCTCATTCGGTAATTATCAACTGGCGAAATCAGATCGACGCCAAAGAGCGAGGCTTGAATTAGCCCAAGGTTGGTGGGTGATTCGTTGTTCCATTGCTGCGGGTAGTTGCGACCCAGAGAGGGAATATTCCAGGTGGCATTAAATCCTTTTTGGCTGATTTCGCGCTGGTCGGGCAACCAGACGCCTTGAAAGCTGGGGTTTGTCCAGTTAGAGGCGAGGCTGACTTTAGTGACTTTCCCAAAGGGAGCGAAGGCGATTTTCTCGCTGCCGTTCACTATGAGCGGGATGGAGAAGGTGAAGGTCTCTCCTTTCATCTGGTCTTTTAGAACTGCGTGAATGCCTTGTTGGCCGTCGCCGTATTTGCTTTGCCCGGCGGTGAAGGGAATAGATCTTTGGTTCCAGTTGAGCGCCGCCTGGTTTTGAATGGCGTGAGCGTCGGAGACTTGCAAACTCAGTTCGGCGCGATCCCACAGGATGTCTTCTGCGCGAGTGCCCCAACTGGTGAAGTCTGGACGATCGAAGCGACCGCGAATGTCGAGTTTGGTTCTATAAACGGGAACTTCAAAGATGCCTCGGTAGCGCACGTCTGAGTCGAGATTGCCCGTAATTTGCAGATCATCAGGTAGGAATGTGCCGTATTTGACTTCGGCTTTTTCTTCTTTTCCGACTTGAGAGCGCTTGATGTAAGGGACGTAGAGGCGGGGGCCAAGAATCGACTGCGATCGCCCCCAATTTCCGGTGATGCCTGCGATCGCTTCTTGGCGTAAATTCTGGCGATCGCTGACCAAATTCTGGAGCATCACCGTCGGGATTTGCAGTAATAGAATGAGAAATGTAATGAACAGAATGCGGACGAACTGCGAGTTCTTGATTTGCTCGTAGGTGTTCATGTGAGGATTTCCAGTGTAGCATTCGGAAGATAGTTTCCATAGAATTCACTGGTACTCACAGAAATTTCGGATGATCGCAACTAAAAACATCGCGATCGAGCCACTAAAGACCACCGAACCCGGAATTTAATTCATTTCAACCGAGGTGAGCGATCAGCCCGAACTTTCATTTAGGAAGGATCGTGAACTGAACTAACCGCTACTTGCGCTCAAAATTTCGGTTGTGAGCTTCAAAGTTTCTACTTTCAAGCCCAACTCTTCATACTCCGCTCTCCGAACCTGAAATTCCGCCTTCGGAACCTAGAACTTCGCCTTCGGAACCTGGAAGTTCAGGCTTTTTACTCCGAACATGAAATTCAGAACCCGGAACGTCGAGCAAATTTCTCTAACCTTCGCGTTCTGAGCTTCAACGATCAGCCTCCGAAGTCGAACCGTCAAGCTTTTTACTTCTCAAGCAATTCTTCCTCAATTGCAGCCCCAGAGGGAACCAACGGTGAACCTGCTACTTTATGCTGGAACTGTCACAACAAAACGAACTAGCAACAACCTATCTCCGAGAACGGTGCATTGCTGATGTTGAACAAATAAACCATGCTGCAAATTTCTAACACCGTGAGTATCCCAGAGCATGAGATTGAGATGAGTGCAATCCGCTCTCAAGGAGCAGGCGGGCAAAACGTAAACAAAGTGGCAAGTGCCATTCACTTGCGCTTCGACATTCCAGCATCTTCACTGCCCGATCGCTACAAAGATCGGCTGTTAGCGCTAAACGACCAGCGCATGACAAAAGAAGGGGTGATCGTCATCAAGGCTCAAGAACACCGCAGCCAAGAGCAGAACCGAGAAGAAGCCTTGCAACGACTAAAAGATTTGATTAGAAGCGCGATCGTATTACCCAAACCCCGTAGACCCAGTAAACCAACTCGTAGCTCCCAGAGAAAGCGGCTCGATAGTAAAAGCAAACGCGGACAGATTAAAGCCATGAGAGGAAATGTCACGGACTAAATGACATTCATCGATTATTCATTGATAAATCAGGAAGAGAGTCAAATTTAATGGAAACAATTGATTGGATGAATGTCATTCCAGCAGGGTTCGCGATCGCTATCTTTGCAGGGGGAATGTTCTTGCTAATATCGGGTGTTTGGTCTGCACGAGATAAGTAAGCACAATGGATTTCAGAACGTTAGATTTCAAAACGTTGGATTTCAAAACGTTTTTAGAACACTTCGACACCGTCGCCCGGATGACTAACGCGATCGCAAAACTGCGATCGCTCATCCTTAATCTGGCAGTACAGGGAAAATTAGTGTCTCAAAAAATCAGAAGATCAACCTGCATTTAAATAGAAGAAGTTAGATTCTCTTCATCACCGACGATATTGAATTAACGTCAATTCGGGTTAAGCCATCAGTGCCAAAGCCACGCTCCGGCCCGCCCTCGCTTCTCGACCCGTCCCCGCTCATTTCCCTTAGCGAGGGGGTGTCGGGGGACGGCTTCCGTCTCCTGACAGGCGGGGGCGCGGGGGAAAGTCCCCCGAATTGTGGCAACGCCACCCAACCCGCTCTAACGCATCTCGTCTTATCCCGAATTCACGTTGAATTAGTCGCTGTACAGATACAAAAAACCGACAGTCTTCCTGAGAAATCTGTCGGCCAGTCGTGTGTTCCCTGTTGATGACTCGGCTAAAGTTGAGTCTTCTACAGTATGTCTGTGGTTAATGATACCTTGAGTGATTCGGATCACACAACCCTGTGATCTCGATCACAAAACGGCAGGAATTGAAATAACTATATCTTTAGATAGAGTTGCAGAGATAGAACTGGTTTTAAGGAGCTATATCAATAGAGCTAGAGTTTTCTGCGATCATTTCCTCGGTCGTCCCAAGGTTGTAATGTAGAGAACCGCTTCGTCAGACGGAATCCCCAACACCTCATTCACCTGATCATCGAAGAAGCCACCAATACCGCTCACGCCTAGATCAAGATATACCGCCGCCAAATTTAAGCGCTGTCCTAAGTGTCCAGCGTCCATGTGCAAATAACGATACGCGCGATCGCCATATTTATTAACAGCTTTTTCTAGATCTGCGGTATGAAACATAACTGCCGCCGCATCGCGTCCCAAGTCTTGCCCTAAACAGAGATAGTGCAGTTCAGAGCGAAAGTTTTTAAAGCGAATTTGGCGCAATTCTTGGGCCTTGGGAGCGTAGTAATAACAGCCTTCTTCAAGCCCAGTGACACCCGAAACGGCAACGAAAGTCTCGACCAACTCTAGATCGAAATAATCAGGGGAGCCGTCTAGATCTTGATCAATGTAATGTTGAGGCTGATAGGTAAAATCGAGGAGTGCTTTGAGTTCGTCCAGAGTCAAGGGTTCGCCAGTATAAGCACGAGTCGAGCGACGATTAATCATAGTCTGCTCTAACCCGTCGAGATTAGCGTCCCAGTCTATAGGTGAGGTCAAGGTTGGGACTTTAAGACAGAACGGAATGTTGTATTTATCCGCGCGATGCGGTGCAGTCTGGTCAGAGACATCACTGTTGCTTACATTACTGCCGCCTACAGAGGCATCGGAGGCTTCGGTGGATGTCCAATCAATTTTAGTATTGGCATTAAACTCAATTTGAGTCGCTTGATGAAAATAGTTTAGAAGCTGACCATCTTCAAGATGAGGATACTCTTGTTGTGTGGCCGCCGGGAGTGCTGTGCGGGTGAGGGAAAGGTTTTCCCCAATCTCCAATCGATCTGCCAAGGGAATTACTGCGATCGCGCCTTCTTGATCCGCATCGAGATACAACAATTGGTTCACCGCTTCATCAGCAAATCCACCAATCAGGTGGGGACGGTAATCATTTGCCGCACACGCCAGTTCCAAATTTCCAAGCAAATGTCCCGTATCTAGAAAAATGCGGCGATAGGCTCGATCCTGATAGCGCCATGCTGAGCGAAAGAAAACGGCAGTTGCGACTAACGCCAGTTGAGTTCCGGCTAAAACCGGATTCCAAAAGCAGGCAGATTGAAGCGCTGTCCAAACATCGTTTTCCCAGAAATGGATCAGAGAGTGTGTTTTGGACTGGTAGTGGTATAGCCCCGACGGAAGGCGGGGAGTACCGCGAGAAATAAGGTAAAGTTCGGCGGGATAGAGACCGCCAGCAGAGGGAGACGATCGCAGGTAGTGCGGTTCTCCTAAAGTCGGAATCATTCCCGTTAAACCATACGTGCAGTAGAGCAACTTCGAGAGCCGTTTCCACCACGATCCAGCCTCTACAGAAGGGTCTTCTAGAGCAGGCTTGAGGTCAAATGAGGTTCCTAGCGGGTAGGTTTTGAATAGGATCGGTTGTTCTTCCCAATTGAGGGCATGGCTTTTAGCGTGAATCGTCTTCGGGTCGTACTTGGTGCGTTCATGATAGTGCTGTGCGATTGACATAAAAAATGGGGGCTAAAAAATAATCAGTTTGGGGAGGATAGGTAATTCAAGATACGGCTAATCGAAATCGCAGGCTTCTATCTATGATTGTAATAGGTATAAAAGCCTAAAAAAAGGTTAAGGAATACGAAGCTGTATCCTCTTTTTCTTTACATTTCTACAAAGAACTGTAGCTGTCTAGTCTAGCGATCGTAATGAGAAGGTTAGAGATTCAGGAACTGTTTTCCCGATATGCTGAGGGAGAGCGAGACTTTGAAACAGTAAGCTTAGATGACGCAAACCTATTTGAGGCTTCGTTACAAGGGATTAATTTTAGCGACAGCACCCTGCAAAACGCTTACTTACCCTACGCTAATCTTAGTCAAGCAACGATGTCCCGATCGCAGCTTCAGCAAATTGAATTGAGCAATGCCCGACTCGATCAAGCCAATCTATTAAATGTCAACCTTCAATGTGGACGGTTAGTGAGAGCCGATTTAAGTTTTGCCAACTTGCAGGGAGCCGATTTATCAGACGCCGATCTTAGCGGAGCTAGTCTCTACTGCGCGGATTTAAGACAGGCAAAGTTGTGTCGCGCTAATCTGAGTCGTGTGGATCTGCGGCAAGCGAACTTATCTGGCGCTAATCTATCCGGTGCAACATTATTTCGGGCATCTGGTGCAGAGTTAGATGGAGCGATCGTCGATGCGTTCACCACCTATCCTGACGGACATCGAGAGTAGTCAACACCTCTAGACATTACTGCTCTAAACACTGCGACCCTAAACACTGCTACCCTAAACATCGCTACATCGCCTCTTTAGCGTGCCGCAAGTTTCCTTGATGCTGAGCTAACAAGCGATCGCTCTCGTCTACACTTAACCCCGTCCACTGCATCAGCAAGGCGCGTTTGACCGAGAAATTACTCTTGGTTAACAAGTCGTCTGCCTGTTCTCGGCTCAAATCGGTCAGATCGCACAGAATTCTCAAGGCGCGATCGTGGAGTTTTGTATTCGTCACGGCCACATCGATCATGCGATTGCCATACACCTTGCCTAAGCGAACCATTGTTCCGGTAGACAGAATATTTAAGGCAAGTTTGGTCACGGTTCCTGCTTTTAGACGCGTCGAGCCTGCCAGCACTTCAGGTCCGACTAACAGCCGGATGTCAATATCTACATTGACTGCGACCTGTTCTTTCGGGACGCAAGCTATAAAAATTGTTGTTGCGCCGCGTCTTTTACCCTCGGCCAAGGCTCCATGAACATAGGGCGTAGTCCCTCCTGCCGCAATGCCTACCACTACATCCAGCGAGGTAATGTCGCGATCTGCGATCGCACTCGCTCCATCGTCCGATCGATCTTCCAAGCCTTCTGAACTGCGAACCAATGCCTCCGACCCACCCGCAATGATTCCCTGCACCATTTCTGGTGGCGTGCAGAAGGTGGGAGGACATTCGGCCGCATCTAACACACCCAACCGCCCGCTTGTGCCCGCGCCTACATAGAAGAGCCGTCCTCCCTGACGAAGATTCTCAGCGGTTCGATCGATCGCGTCTGCCAACTCATGACGAACGGCTGCGATCGCGCTAATGGTCTTTGCGTCTTCCCGGTTAAACACATCAACCATTTCAAGTGATGAAAGCTGATCGAGATTGGCGCTCTCAGGGTTGACTTGTTCAGTCAACAGGTGTCCGCGTTGATTGGAGGGATGAGGGATGAGGGATGAGGGATGAGCGGGTGTAGTCATATTCTGCATTCTATAGCGTTATCTAGCGGTGCTGAATGAAGGGATGGCTTCGTCAAAGCTGAAGTTCTTTGCGCTCCCTCAATTCCCTAAGCCTAGGGACTCTGAATATCTGGTTTCCCAACTATGGTGATTAGAGGTCAACTTCATCCCACGATTCAGCACTCCCTGTTATCTTGATGTCTGTTCCTATTCTTTCATCCCTCATCCCTCATCCTTCATCCCTCACAACAGCCCTTCTAACTGTCGCCGTATCCGATCCAAATCTGTATTCGACATATCCGATTCTTCCGCTTGCGGAGCTGGTTTTTCGTCGGCTGACCAATCAACTTGATCTAAATTCTTCTCAGGAGGCGCTAATAGCAAGCGCTCGAAGTCGTTCTGTGGCACAAAGTTTTGAGGAATTAAGTAACAGTCATAGCCTGCCCCTTCGCAAAAATCCTCAACCTCTTCTTGGTCAAGCGTTTCGACCGCCGGAGTAGGAAAATCTTGCGCTTCGAGCAGCAACGCATACCGTGTCGCGTCGTCTTCCTCTTCAAACATCAACACCAAGTTACGATCGCCAACGCTAATCGTGTGAATTCCTTCGTTTTCCGTTCGGGCGTTAAATAGCAGTACGAAGACTCGCATGATTCTAGGAATGTGGGTGATCAATATTCCAGGGTACTGCAATTACTTGATTATTCGTAATTTCTAATCAAGAGTGCCTGACTTGTCGGATTGAGGTATACAGACATGGGGGGAGAACAGGAGCCAACATGCAGATCGATTTTCATCATGGCGTGACTTACACAGTGGCACGACTTGCAGGATTTGAGCATCAGCAAGCTAGTACGATCGCCTATTGCGCTCAGTATGTGGACGATGCGGTAAACGCTGGAATGGTGCGGTTTGATAATGGCGCGTTGTTTGAGCGCATCAGTTCAGCACACAAAATGTTGGACTACCGCAACTTTCGAGAACTTGCCAATCATTATGTTTGGATTCCGTTTCATTTTTTGCCCGGTAATGACGGCTTGCCTGCGGGAACAGAATCAGACAGTAGATTCGTTGATAAGTTAATTTGTCGCCCCAACAGCGATGTGGCCCAACAAATGGTGCGCGAATGCATTCTTCGTCAAGATGCGCCTTACGGGTTGCACCGCCTAGGCATCACGATGCACGTTTATGCCGATACCTGGGCGCATCAAGGATTCGCAGGCATTCGCGATCGCGTCAATGAAGCCACCCGTTTAGTTGATGAATGGGGAGTCCCCGACTGCAAGTTCAGGGAGCGAATGACGGGCTATTTTATGAGTGAGGCAATGCCGCTTGGACACGGAGCCGTGCTGAGCCAGCCCGATAAGCCCTATTTGCGGTGGGGGTACACCAATGGGCGAGGAGAAAAAATCTGGCGAGATAACCCGAAGGACTTTTTAGAAGCGGCAGATCACATGTGTCGAGCCATGCAGCGCTATCGATTAAAGAATCCGGATGCGATCGTGCCCGGTTTACCTCCTCTAGACCGACAGGTGATTGCAACACTCTTTGAAACGCTAACCTATCCCAATCGGAAGCTACGACATCGGCTCTGGTTAGCTGCGATCGCAGACGGTAAGTTCAGTTTTGGTCGTACCGTTGTGGACTATATTCCAAAGGGCAAATTATCGTGGAAGTTTTTGGCGTTGGGCACAGAGCGAGAACGTGATCGCGGCGATGAAGTCTTTCCCTACCGAGAACAATTTCTCGTCAGTGATTGGAAATACTTTCACGATGCCTTGCAAGCACATCGGTTATTTGTGTTGCATGATCTGCTTCCCCGCTATGGCATCTGTGCAGCCTAGTGAGAAGGTCGCTCTGCACGAGAGGTTTACTTGTAAAGTGCGGCTCGTCGAGAATTTTGGTGAAGTGTGGGAAAATGAGGGCGATCGCGGAGGACGTATAGAGCCAACAAAAGGAGCAGACGTAGATGGGGAAAGGGAGGCTAGAAGCATTTAGCGATGGTGTAATTGCTATTCTCATTACCATCATGGTGCTAGAACTGAAAGTGCCACATGGGGTCGAATTGGCGGCGCTGCGTCCTCTGATTGCGGTATTTCTAAGCTATGTGCTGAGTTTCATTTATTTGGGCATCTATTGGAACAATCACCATCATTTATTACAGGCGGTTCGACACGTGAATGGTCGGATTCTTTGGGCTAACCTGCATCTGCTGTTCTGGCTATCGTTGATTCCTTTTGTCACGGGTTGGATGGGCGAAAACCACTTTGCTGCTGTGCCCGTTGCCCTCTATGGTGCAGTACTGCTGTTATCAGCGATCGCTTATTTCATCCTCACTCGTGTGCTTGTGACTTATCACGGCAAGGATTCCGCTTTGGCGATCGCCGTGGGCGAAGACTTTAAGGGGAAAATATCAATGGTGTTCTACGCGGGGGCAATTCCACTTGCTTTTGTAAACTCGTGGTTTGCCTGTTTAGTATACGTTGGGGTTGCGATCTTATGGCTCATTCCTGACCGTCGCATTGAGAGGACTCTAACGTCCTGAACAGAAAGTTTCTTGGCTTACAGATGGGTGTTGTGAAATCCTTGCATAAATGCGATCGCCGCTTCTTGACTCGGCAACTGAAACGGGGATGGCTCATACAGAAAGGCTAAATCCTGCTCAGCAAGGGGTCTTTGAATCCGCCGCTTGCCGAAATTTGGATTTTCATATAGCGTCAGCGTCTGGTTGTTCGAGTTCATCAACACCGTTCGAGTCGGAGACTGGAAGAAGGGCACTTTTTTGATGGCGATCGGAATCGACTGCAGTTGCTTGATGGCATTCACCTGTTTCACTTGGTAGCTTAAACGGGCGACAAGCTCCTGAAACTGCTGGAGCTGCCTTGCATCTGAGTGAAAAACTTGAGAGGGAATCGACTGGACGATCTGCAAACTATTCTGCTCGGTTGGCTTGGCATCGTCGAATGGAAAAACGGCAACGTAGGCAGCGAGAAAAAGTTGCTCGTCGCGCTCTAACTCAAACGTCAGAATTGTTCGACGACGATAGACTTCGATGCTAGGTGCAGGAATCAACTGTCCACTATGCCGAGCGATTTGTTGGTATGTTACCGCTAACGCACAATTGGCCTCTGCCCCCAAGCGATCGTCGACGATGATCTGCACAGTAGGGGGCTTCTCGTTAAAGTATTCCTGCGGATTCTCCGTTTGAAATTGGTACACTTTACTCTGATCTCCATTCTGGCTTAAGTCAATCCATCGACAAATTGCACCCTTAGTTTTGACTCCAAATGGCGAAACTCCGTAGAGTTTGGCTCCGGTTAAGGTAGAGCCACTGAGATCTGCGCCTGCCCAATCGACCCCAGCAAGGTTGGCACGAGTCAAATCGACGTGAACTAAAGTGGCATCTAGCAGAGTGGCATGACTGAGGTCGGCTCCTGTGAGGTTAGCTCCACTAAATTTTGCGTCGCTCAGATCTGCCCAGCGCAAATCTGCACCGCTTAGATCTGCCCACCGTAGATTTGCACCGCTCAGATCTGCCCCTTGAAGATTGGCTCGGCTCAGGTTGACCTGTCGAAGTTCAGCGTTTCTTAAGTCTGCACCTGATAAGTCTGCACCGGTTAAGTCACTGTTGGCTAAATTAGCCTCGCTGAGATTGGCGCACGTCAACTTAGCATGACGAAGAATGCTGCGGCTGAGATTCGCTTGAGATAGAGTCGCTTGCCGCAGCTTGGCATCTTTTAGGTCGGCGTTGCTGAGATTGGCGCGGTGTAGGTTTGCCCCGTTCAACTCAGCGCGGGTCAGATCGGCATTGCTGAGATTGACGTTGCTCAAATCTGCCTCGCTCAAATCTGCCAGCGTCAGATCTGCTCCGCTAAAATTGACGCGATCGCCCTCTGCTTTACCAAAATTAGTGCTGGTCAACTTCGCCAAACTGAAGTTTACGTTGACCAGTTTGGTCTGACTGAGGTTGACTCCATTGAGATTAGCTCCGGTCAGCTTTGTGTCACTGAGGGTACTCCCAGAAAACTCTCTCTCGCCTACTGCGTATTTTCCTAGAATGTCCTCAGCCTTCATTGAGCAACCCCTGTACCAATACCTCGAAAAACCTCGAAAACCGTGCCTGAAAAAACGGTCTTGCAACCGAATGTTCTCGACCTGAATGGTCTAAACTTGCAGTCACAAAGTGTACTGTAAACTACACTTCATCCTTCACGTCGTCTGGTGCTAACGTACCCAGATCTAGAGCAGAATTACCTTGTACGCCGTTTAAGAAGCTTATGAAAATTGGGATCGTTGGGCTAGGACTAATTGGCGGATCGCTGGGGTTAGACTTGCGATCGCAGGGGCACGAAGTTTTGGGAGTGAGCCGCCGAGAGCGAACCTGTGAGATTGCTGTCGCGCGGGGTGCGGTAGATGATGCTGGAGTAGAGCTGGCTCTGCTGGCAGATACGGACTTGATTTTTGTGTGCACGCCGATCGCAAGCCTTCGCTCAACAGTGGCCGAATTGATTCCTAAAATTTCTCCTGACACCGTTTTAACCGATGTGGGTTCTGTCAAAGCCTCTGTCGTTCAGGAAATTACTCCTCTGTGGCATAACTTTGTTGGCGGGCACCCGATGGCAGGAACGGCAGAAAGTGGTATCGAATCAGCACTACACGGGCTGTTTGCCGGAAATCCTTATGTGCTAACTCCGACAGAAGCAACTCCTGAAGCCGCGATCGCGCTGCTCGAATCGATCCTGCGTCCGCTGCAAGTCAAGCTGCACTATTGCCGCCCAGAAGATCACGATCGCGCGGTTGCTTGGATCTCGCACCTGCCTGTGATGGCTAGTGCAAGTTTGATCGCCGCCTGTGAATCGGACAAGGCGACGTTAGAGTTAGCTCAACTGTTAGCAAGTTCTGGATTTCGAGATACGAGCCGAGTCGGAGGCGGCAATCCGGAGTTAGGCGTGATGATGGCACGGTATAACAAATCGGAACTGGTGCGATCGCTCTATGCTTACCGAGAACAACTGAATCATTTACTGCATCTGATTGAGCAAGACAACTGGGAAGCATTAGAAGCAGTACTCCAGCAAACCCAGCAAGCCCGACCGAACTATCTCAAGCCCTGATTCTCAAGCCCTGATTACTCGTGATCGGATGGACGCATGGCTTCTCGCCCTAACATCGTCAACCCGGCAACGCCCATGCTGATAAACCAAATATATTGATGCCAATACTCGTGAATTTGCCCGATCGCACTCAGTTCGGGACGCAGGATGGATAAGCAAAAGGCAAGAAACATCATCGTCAGTCCGCCAAACCCGACAAAGGTGAGTCCGCTTAAAATTCGGGCGGGCTTGAGATCGGCGTCAGTAATCTCCTCTAGGTCAATCTGGGAGAGTTCCTCAAGTGACTTGTCGGCCTGATGAGATGCTTCACCGAGCGTCAAGGCAAGGTCAGAGGACAGAAGCGGCGCGATCGCGTCAAGGGTTCTGACCCGCAGCGATCGCTCTGTATCTCGTAGCAAGATCAAAGGTTTACGGACAGGCGGTTGGTCAACGTCCAGTCCGTCATCCGACGATTGAGATCCTAAAGGTTGAGATCCTAGGGGTTGAGATACCTGCCGCTCAAGATCCATACTGAGTTGCCCATCGCTAAATAGCTATGCGATCAATTGTAAGAAGTTGTCACCTAATAGAGACAGAGACAACGAATAATTTCTGTTATCCGTTGCTAAGCTGCAATTGATCCAATTTCGCTAAAACTTCTTTACTATGCACGATCGGGTTGACGCCGGTAAACGTCGCCCTTAGAGTGCCGTTTGGGTCAATGATGAAGGTATGGCGAGCCGATCGAATGCCAATCCACGAGCCGTAAGCTTTACTGGTCGTTCCCTTCGCGTCTGCCAGCAGCGGAAACTTCAGCCCTTCAGAATCGCAAAATTCAGAATGTGAATTCACATCATCTGCACTGATGCCAAGAATTTCAGTATTGCGATCGCGATACTGGGGTAGATCTTGCTGAAACTTACGCGCCTCGATCGTGCATCCCGGCGTAAAATCGGCGGGATAGAAATAAGCGACAACCCACTTTCCGCGATAATCTGCCAAAGATATAGTTCCTTCCCCAGAGTTACTTGGCAGCGTGAAATCTGGTGCGGGTTTGTCAATTGAGGGAAGCGTTCCGCCTAGGGCAAAAGCAGGCATAACGGCGCTGAAACTAGAAGCTACTACAAGGCAGCACGTTAAGAGAACACCAAGGAAAGTGCGACGAGACATAAAAGCGATCCTGAGCATAACTTAATGAAAGTTTACCTCAGATCTGGTAGTGTTCTAGACGTGTAGAGACGAGGGAGAATCAAGCTGGTCGTTTTTCCTCAATTGGTATAGGTTTTGAAAGCTGTTCTTTGCCCAGATTGTGGCAGTGATGATGTGGTGAAGCAAAGTCGTTCTAGGGCAGGCAAACCACGGTATAAATGTCGCGATCGCGAGTGCCGTCGTAGTACCTTCATTCAAGCCTATAGCGATCGAGGCTATCTACCCCAAGTAAAACAGCAAATTGCTGATCTGGCCCTCAACGGGAGTGGGATTCGGGACACCGCACGCGTGCTCAGAATCAGTCCGACGACCGTGATTGAAGCATTAAAAAAGATCGTCACCTGAAGGCGATCAATGAAGCCCGTTTAGCCGAAATTGAACCCACTCAAACCCTGGTACAGTTGTGTTAATGGCAGGATGTAGAAGCCCAACTGAACGAGAGGTGGAGTGTTCAGTCCAAGCAGCAGGAACGTTGGCTGTGGCATGCCCTCGACCACACTACGGGTGAGGTGCTGGCTGATGTGTTGTCAGAATCACAAAGACATTGCCTTCCTAGAACTGAAAGCTCTGTTAGCCCCGTTTGGCATCACCCAGTTCTACACAGACGGTTGGGGAGCCTATGAACGGCATCTTGAACCCGTATCTTATAGCGTTGGTAAAGTCAATACTCAAACCATTGAGCGTAGACATCTAACTCTACGCACCAGAATCAAGCGGCTGGTTCGCAAGACCATTTGCTTTTCCAAGTCCATCTGATTGCATGATGTGGTCATCGGGCTATTCATCAATCGATTTGAGTTTGGATTATCTGTTTAGTCAGCTTTCCACAGGTCTAGAACATTACCAGCAGGGCGCAGGGCTGTTTCATTGTCAGTGTAGAAAAGCTAGACTCAGCGGTGTCGTGACTC
>NZ_JCACKG010000067.1:0-20466 GCF_059505265.1 Myxacorys chilensis
TCGGTTATGCCTTGATTCTTTAATCCAGGTCGATCAAGAACCACGACAATCTTCCATAGGGGCGCTGGAACGGTCACTCAATTTTTACGATATAGCAGCTTCAAACGCCTAGATGGCGTGTATTTCTAAAAAACTGGCACGGTTGCTCTCGTTCTAAGGGATTCTATTGCGAACAACTCCTATTTATTGAGAACGAAAAAGTAGACCGGATTAGGGTCGACTTGGTTAGCTGGGTTAGCAATCACAACTCCTAATTCCAGCTTAGGAATTCTGGCATTGTCAGGTTAACCGGAATGTAGAATAATCGTACTGATTTAACTCAGCTGCCTTTGGCACACGCACAGCGTGTTCACAGCTTCTCATGTACGCCCGTCATCGCTTTCGGGAGCGAAATCATGGGTTACTGCGTTTGGCTCTATTACACTTTCCCTTTGAGCTACCGGGACATCGAGAAAATGATGGTATATCGAGGCGTTGAAGTGACGTACGAATCCATCCGAGAATGGTGCCAGAAATTCGGACAACAATTCGCGAATGGGCTGCAGTACAAACGTCCTTATATCATGGACAAATGGCATCTCGATGAAATGGTGGTCACGAACACGCGCAGCGTGAGCCAGAGGCAACAAGAAACAGCAATACTATCTGTGGCGAGCAGTGGATTCAGAAGGAAATGTGCTGGATGTCTTGCTGCAACGGCATCGAGACACGAAGGCAGCAGAGCGATTCTTCCGCAAGCTGTTAAAGAAACAGGGCTGCGTGCCACGGGTGATTGTCACCGACAAGCTGAAGAGTGACGAAGCGGCAAAGAAACGAGTAATGCCAAGTGTGGAACATCGACAGCACAAGGGATTGAATAATCGGGCGGAGAACTCGCATCAACCGACCCGAGTGCGAGAGCGACGAATGCGACGCTTCAAATCTCCCGGACAAGCTCAACGATTTGTCTCTGCTGCTGACCCAATTCGATCCCACTTCCACTCCAAGCAACATCAACCCAGTGCAAAACGACATCGCCAAGAACTGCGCCAACGCATAGAAGATTGGTGGGAAATCACCTGTGTGAAAAATGCTGCGTAAACTTGAGCGAGACTGACGATTAAGGGAATTACAGTGCTTAATTTTAATACTCCCGGTTAAGTTGATAGTGCCTCTCTGAGTGTTAAATACGAATTACCTTTTAGAAATACAACTTTGGCAACACGCACCGTTTCATGAGAAACGGGAGGGATTGGCTCAAATGCGAGAGACATAGCAATTCACCTTGAGCAATACAAAGATTGCTTTTAAGATAGCTGATGTGATCTTAATCGAGGTTCGCTAACAGTATCGGACCCTTTGTTTGACAAATTGCTGGGGAACGGCTTGCAGCTTGAAAACTAGGACTATCAGAATTTCTACTGGCTCTTAGCGTCTCAAAATCTTCAGTTTGACGAGTTTTGATACAGTATCTTTAGACTGCTTGCACCTTTTCGATGGCGGCTAGCTCTCGCCTCATTTATAATCCTGATAATCGAACTTTATAAGGGATTTCTTCAACGGGTAAATCATTGCAGTCCCAGTCATGATAACGAAGCTGTAACCGCCGTTCTCCTGCATATTCCACTAACCTTCCACCATACAGCTTGGCCTCAGTACCTAGACTTTGAATTCGGATCTTACCGTTGAAGACAGTAGCACGAGCGAGGTAAATCACGAGGTCATCTCGGGAAGGACGATTCACAGTGGTACTTGCGGTCAAGTGAGCTAACCCTCGCTCATCCATTTCTTGAGCTAAGGCAATAGCCGTGTTGCGAATGCCGCTAATCGCAACAATATTGGCGGCAACGGCCATTGTGATGTCTACACCACCATCAGTCACGATGGAGTTGTTGGATAAAAATTGAAAATTGAGTTCTCCCAAGTCACTGCGAATGCGGCGATGAATTAAATTGTCGGGATGGTAATGAGTTAAGGTTCCCACAATAGCGCCACAGGCTGCACGCGGTTCTCGCCAAGGAGATTCACGGGTTTTACCGTAAATCTGTTGACCATTCTCGCGTAATCGCCCAACATGAGTTTTGAGGTCGATCGCCACAAGAGAAAGCGATTGAGGATTGCCTGCATACACTCGTCGTTTTAAGGATTCGTCTAACTCATGAGCCACGGTGACATGAGCTAAGGTCGCCCCATTGTCCGTGCCTCCACCTGCTGGGAAAAAAGCTTCTAACTTGAGTTCTCCAATTTCAGAGAGAGTCGCAAATCGAGAGGCGACGACATCACGGTAGCGTTTGGTCGCCTCGCCTTGATGGATGCGATCACCACAGTTGGTATACGCCAAGGTGGTCACAACGCTGGGTAGGGTCATGTCAGCCCCGCCGGTGTTCATGTCTGTCGGGCTAGAGACCGCAAGTTGAAGTTCATCTCGCAAGATTTGCAGCCCCTTGATGAGCGTGTAGCGATCTCGGACAATTTCATTGAGATAATTATGGTAGGCATTGCGCTCCATTCCAAAACTGGCGGAGAGCCGCCAACATTTTTCGACCCGTGCTTCGGTAGGGGCAGCATCAAAGGGTAAAGACATAAGTTGGCAAGACGGATCATGAATGCTGGATGAGATATTTCAAACTATACAGGCCATCTCACATAACCTCTAGTGCAGTTGATTGACCGCAACTGATCATGATGCTGCAAGGTTCTCAATAGCCGCGAAGAAACGTTTTTTGAAGATGGATGTAGGCCGTTCGCTTTATATAACAAAAAGCACGATGAAATTTTGGCTCTAGCAAAGAAGGACTGTTGACGCTGAATGCCCCGTTTACGTTGATTGAAGCAATATTTGGGCTGGTTCTAGCCACGTCAATTATTGATCTCGTGATTTGACCACTTCCAAAGAACGTTTGATGGGGTAGCTGCGATTGTGCCAGTTGAGGGTGTCTCAAAATCGGCCATTTAGTTGTCACTCAAACGCTCCTTTCTTTTACACTTTTCTAACTCAAGGGCAATCGCTCTTTCCCATAATCTGCAAAACTATTTTGCATGAACGCTTCTACGGTATTTCCACTGTTATTCTTAAGGGATTCAGATCGTAAATAAACTTGTAAATAAATCTATGTCTCAAATTAGGGTGGCTCTAACGAGTTCTGATACACTAACAGTCCGTTAGCTCTATTCCTGCCATGCTGATCGGATACGAACGAGTTTCAGCCGATGATCAAAATCCTGCCCTACAACATAATGCACTTCAGAACGCGGGGTGTGACAAGATTTTCTCCGACAAAATGAGTGGTGCTAAAGCTGATCGCCCTGGTCTAAAACAAGTGTTTGAGTTTGCCAGAAAAGGAGATACGCTCGTCGTGTAGCGGCTAGACCGCTTAGTGGCAAGGATAGGGCGTAAATTATGCCATCAAATGCCTTGAGGTTCGGGTGAAGGCTGGACTGGCTATGGCGGAGTTTTGGATGGAAGGGATGTATTTTGGATGGGTGTGATCGCCAAAAATTGTGATGAGTCTTCTATAGTTTGAGGTATACCCTACCGTACTCCTCTAAAGAAGCTGCATGGTTGCTTTACCAGGGATTGCTATCCAAAGCAAAATTTACGAAAGCTCTAATTCTCTGGTGTATCGGGGCATTCGAGACGATGGGGTAGCGATCGTGGTCAAACTGCTCAAGCAAGATTACCCTTCTGCCCAAGAACTAACGCGCTACCGACAGGAATATGAAATCACCCGCTCCCTCAAGCTGGAAGGCGTGATCGAGGCATATAGTCAGCAAGACTATCAACGCACGCTTTTTATTCTCTTAGAAGACTTTGGTGGAGAGTCCTTGGAACGATGGATGCGCCAGCGCCCAGATTTCTGCCCCATGCCCTTAGCCACATTTCTACGGCTGGCGATCGCCCTCACCGACATTCTGAACAAAATCCATGCTGCCAATATTATTCACAAAGACATTAATCCTGGAAACATTGTTCTTAATTTAGAGACTGGCGTTGTTAAAATCATTGACTTCGGGATTGCCACCCGATTTAACCGCACCAATCCCACATTCAAAAGCCCACATATTTTAGAGGGCACGCTTGCTTACCTGTCTCCAGAACAGACTGGGCGGATGAATCGGCTGCTCGATTACCGCACCGATTTTTATTCACTCGGAGTAACGTTTTACCAATTACTGACTGGACAGTTGCCGTTTGCAACAACCGATATCCTGGAATTAGTCCACTGTCATATTGCTAAACAACCTGTTCCACCACACGAACTGAATGCAACCATTCCCAAGTCTGTTTCAGACATTGTCATGAAACTGATGTCGAAGAATGTCGAAGATCGCTACCAAAGTGCCTGGGGCATCAAAGCAGATTTAGTAAACTTGGCAGCACAATTTAAAACAACCAGGCAAATCGACACCATCCCACTCGCGCTGCACGATATTTCCGATCGGTTTCACATTCCCCAAAAACTGTATGGACGGGAAGCAGAGATTGCAACCTTGTGGGCAGCATTTGAGAGAGTAGCGGGAGTGGATGAGTGGGAGAGCGAGATGGCAGGAGAAAATATTTCCTCATCCACCCATCCACCCATTCACCCATCCACCCATAGTCAACTAATGCTTGTCTCTGGCTACGCTGGAGTTGGGAAGTCAGCCTTGGTGCAGGAACTCTACAAACCCATCACGGCAAAGCGCGGCTATTTTATCTCTGGTAAGTTTGATCAGTTTCAGCGCAATATTCCCTACAGCGCGATCGCCCAGGCTCTACAAAAATTGTTACAACAACTGCTGGGTGAACCAGAAGAACAATTGCAGCAATGGCGATCGCGTCTACTCACAGCCTTGGGCAACAACGGACAGCTCATCATTGATGTCGTTCCTGAAGTAGAACTGATTATCGGCAAGCAGCCACCTGTTCCAGAGGTGGGAGCCACGGAAGCTCAAAATCGCTTCAATCGCATCTTCCAGCAGTTCATCCGAGTATTCTGCTCAACAGAGCATCCACTCGTGATCTTTTTTGATGACTTACAGTGGGCAGATTCAGCCACACTCAGATTAATTGAGCTAATCATGCTTGACGAACAAACCCAATCCCTGTTTCTGATTGGAGCCTATCGCGATCATGAAGTGACTTCATCCCATCCATTGACAGTCCTGTTGGAGCGATTGCGAAAACAAGGATCAGTGCTTCAAGAAATCAATCTGGCACCCTTAACACTAGAGCCATTAAGCCAGTTGATCGCTGGAACGCTGCATCAAAACACTGACACTGTGCATTCCCTAGCTGAATTGGTGTTGCGTAAAACGAAGGGAAATCCTTTTTTTGTCAACGAATTCTTGCGAATGCTGCATCGCGAAAATCTATTGACCTTTGATGCGACACGCTTAAGCTGGCAATGGAACATGGAACAGATCCAAGCCCAGAACATCACTGATAATGTGGTGGAGTTGCTACTGCTCAAGTTGCAGAAGCTACCAGAGGGTACTCAGCAAATACTCCGCTTAGCCGCTTGTGTCGGGGCAGAATTTGATTTAGAGACGTTGGCGATCGTTTGTAAGCAATCTCCTCAAGCGATTTTTCTAGATTTGCTGGCAGCGATTCAAGCGGAATTGATTCAGCCTTTTTCTGAATTAGATGAGAACTTGTTAGTTCAAGAGTACAAATTCTTGCACGATCGTGTGCAGCAAGCTGCCTATGCCTTGATTGATGAGTCGCAAAAGCAAATTGTTCATCTTCAAATTGGTCTTACTCTGCTTGAAAAGACATTGCCAGAGCGCCAATCAGACCGATTATTTGAAATTGTCGATCATTTCAATCATGGAATTGAGCTTGTTACCGATCAAGTAAAACGAGATGAAATTGCCAAGCTGAATCTATTGGCAGGGCAGAAAGCAAAAGGGGCAGTCGCCTACAGTACGGCGCAAAACTATCTAGCTACAGGAAGGGCATGGCTAACTGCTTCTAGCTGGCAAACAAACTATGACCTGACCTTAGAGTTATATCAAGAAACAGCAGAAGTCGCGTACCTGTGTGGCGATTTTGAACAGGTGGAATACTGGGCAGCGATCGTTTTACAAGAGGCTAAAACGATTCTTGATAGCGTAAAAACGTACGAAGTCAAAATTCAAACCGATGTTGCACAGAGCCAACCCCTAAAAGCGATCAATACGGCATTGAAAGTTTTGCAACAACTGGGAATCAATTTTCCAGAAACGCCTAGTCAATCAGATATTCACCTTGAACTAGATACAATCACCGGTCTCTTCCATGAGAAAGAGGTTGAGAGCTTGATCCATTTGCCAGAGATGACTGAACCGGACAAGCTAGCGGCGATGAAAATCCTATCAAGCATTACGATCGCCGCCTATGTTGCGGTTCCGAATTTAATGCCTCTGCTTGTGACTAAACAAGTAAGCTTATCAATTCAGTACGGTAATGCTGTTGTATCTCCCTTTGCCTTTGCCACCTTTGGGTTAATCCTTTGTGGAATGATCGGAAACATCGAGGCTGGCTACCAATTTGGACAGCTTGCTCTACGGCTGTTGTCACAGTCTCGTACCCATACACTTAGAGCTAGAACGTTGCTGTCCGTCAATAACTTCATCATCCATTGGAAAGAACATGCTAGAGAATTATTGAAGCCATTACTGGCAGGCTATCAAATTGGGCTAGAAACTGGAGATTTAGAGTCTGCCGCCTACTGCGCTTATACCCACTGTTTTCAATCCTACGCCAATGGAAAAGAACTCGCAGAGGTTGAACGCGATATGGCGATCTATGGCGAAGCGATCCATCAAATCAAACAGGAAACGGCACTAACTTGGAATCAAATCTTTCGGCAGGTCGTCATAAACTTAATGGGACGCTCGACTAGCCCAACTCAACTTATCGGCGAATTCTACAACGAGGAGAATGAACTGCCAAAATATGAAGCAGCAAATGATGGAAGTACTATCTTTACTGTACATTTGAACAAACTTTGCCTATGCTACCTCTTTTCTGAATATGCTCAAGCCGTTAAAAATGCAGCCCTAGCAGAAACTTATTTGATCCGACTAACAGGTGCCTTCCTTCAGCCTTTGTACTATCTCTATGATTCTCTGGCGAGGCTCGCAACCTATCTTGATAGCAGTACTGAAGTGCAGGAGGAAATTCTCAAGAAAGTTACAGTTAGCCAGGAAAAGATGAAGCAATGGGCACATTACGCCCCTATGAATTATTTGCACAAATATCATTTGGTTGAAGCAGAAAAAGCACGAGTCTTAGGTCAGTTGCTTGAGGCAGAGGAGTTCTACGAGCAAGCGATTCAAGGGGCTAGAGAAAACGCATATATCCAAGAAGAAGCGTTAGCCTATGAATTGGCTGCCAAGTTTTATCTGGGGCGAGGGCGAGAAAAGATTGCTCAACTATACATGAAAGAAGCTCATTATTGTTACGAGCGCTGGGGCGCAACCGCAAAAGTCAAGGATTTGGAAACGCGCTATCCTCAATTCTTTGCTCAGTCGTCGCGTGTGAACGCTCCTTTAATTCTCACCACAGTTGGAACCACCTCTAATACCTCACAGGTTGCTTTCGATTTAGCAACAGTGATGAAAGCAGCTCAAGCTATTTCAAGCGAGATTGAACTGGAGCAGTTGCTCAGTTCGTTAATGCAGATCCTGATCGAGAATGCTGGGGCGCAAACTGGATGTTTGCTTTTAGAGAACGCAGGCGAATGGAGAATCGACGCTGCTTGGGAACTGGTTGAAGGTGAAAGTGTCCGCACAATCCAAGTACTGCAATCGACTCCAATCACGAATCGCTTACCTAAATCAATCATTCAATATGTGATCCGAACACATGAAATCGTCCTCTTAAATGACGCAACTCGTGAAGGTCATTTCATCCATGATCTCTATATTCAGAATAATCAAACTCAATCGCTTCTCTGTTTGCCGCTGCTGAATCAGAGCAAGCTTGTTGGCGTGTTGTATCTAGAAAATCAATTAGCGGCTGGAGTTTTTACACCCGATCGAACCCAAGTTCTGAATCTACTCTCCACCCAGGCAGCGATCGCGATCGAAAATGCCAAACTCTACTCACAGCTCCGCGCTAGCGAAAGTCAAATGGCTCAATTTCTCGAAGCGGTTCCCGTAGGCATTGGCATTATTGACGCCATGGGTCGCCCTTACTATGTCAATCAGCGGGGCATTGAGCTGATGGGTAAAGGCGTTGATCCTGCCGCCACCCCGGAGCAACTTTCAGAGGTTTATCAATTTTATGTAACGGGGACGGATCAAATCTATCCATTTGAGAGACTACCAATCATCCGGGCGTTGAGCGGTGAACGCACTAGGATTGACGATGTAGATATTCACCAAAACAACGCAATTATTCCTGTTGAAGGGTGGGGAACTCCTATCTTTGATGAACAAGGCAATGTTGCCTATGCGATCATAGCCTTTCAAGACATTACCGAGCGTAAGCAATCAGAGAAACTGCTAGCCGACTACAACCAAACGTTAGAACAACAAGTCACTGAGCGAACATTGCTGCTTTCACAAGAGATTGAACAGCGTCAGCAAGTTGAAAACGCCCTGCGCCAAAGTGAAGAGCAACGTAGGCTGACAATGGATTTCTCCTACATCGGCAGTTGGAATTGGAACATCTTAGAGAATACAGTGCATTGGGATGATAACAACACCCGATTGCTGGGGGTAGCGCCCGGTGAAGTTAAGGCTAGCTATCAGGCGTGGCGCGATCGGGTTCATCCAGAAGATGTCGATCGGGTTGAGCAAGCGCTTACAACCGCTCTGGCAACTCATACTGATTATGAAGGTGAACATCGAATAATTTACCCAGATGATAGTATTCACTGGCTCGTCAGTAGAGGTCGAGGTATTTATAACGAAGCCGGACAGCCTGTACAAATGTTGGGTGTATCTTTCGACATTAGCGAACAGCGAAACGCTGCACTGCGAGAACGCAAACGTGCCGAAGCAGCCTCCATTTTAGAGGAACGCAACCGCATGGCACGAGAAATTCATGACACGCTGGCGCAAGCATTCACAGGGATTCTGGTTCATATGGGAGCTGTCTCTCGCTTAGTCGCGACTAACCCAGATGCCGTGCAGATGCATATTGATACGGTTCGAGATTTGGCTCGTAGTGGGCTAATAGAGGCTCGACGATCGGTTGCGGCACTGCGCCCCCAATTACTAGAAGATGGCGACCTGTGGACGGCACTGGAGCGATTTATATCCACCATGTCATCCTTAACCGAAACCCGCCTGGTTTACGACATTATTGGCACACCCTATGTGCTACCGCCCGAAACTGAGAATCATCTCCTGAGAATTGGGCAGGAAGCCTTTACGAATGCAATCAAGTACGCCCATGCGGGCGAAATTCGAGTGGAGTTGGTTTATGAACCAACCTCATGCTTTTTACGAGTTAAAGACAATGGACAAGGATTTGAAGTTACCCCTACCACACTCAGCCAGGGATTTGGCCTACTGGGAATGACTGAACGAGCCGAGCATATTGGGGCACAACTTTCGATCGAAAGTCAACTAGGGCAGGGAACAGAAGTGCTTGTCACGGTGAATCAGGAGGCAGCGATATGAGTCAGGCAGCAGCAGTCCGCATTTTGATTGTTGATGATCACGCGATCGTCCGCCAGGGACTCGCCGCCATGATTGAGAATGAGCCAGATATGACCGTGGTAGGACAAGCGGGCAACGGGCAGGAGGCAATCGACCAATATCGACAGCTACAGCCCGATATTACCTTAATGGACTTACGCATGCCCCACATGAGCGGTGTAGATGCGACCATCGCCATCTGCGCTGAATTTGCCCATGCCCGTATCATTGTGCTAACCACTTATGATGGCGACGAAGATATTTATCGTGGATTGCGTGCTGGCGCTAAAGGCTATCTGCTCAAGGATGCTGAACCCAAAGCGCTCCTCAATGCCATCCATATCGTTCATAGCGGGCAACCATATATCCCTTCCGAAGTTGCTGCCAAGCTGGTGCAACGCATGAACAACCCAGAGTTGAGCGATCGCGAGCGGGAAGTCATTCATCTCATGGTCGATGGTTTAAGCAATCATGACATTGGTGTGGCTTTGAATATTACTGAAAGTACGGTCAAATTCCACATCAATCGCATCTTGAGCAAGTTGGGCGTGAGCGATCGCACTCAGGCGGTGGTTACAGCATTGAAACGAGGGCTTGCTAAGTTGTGACTGAACTTAAGTTCGGTTGCTGATTAGCCGCAGAGATAGATAGTGCCCATCCTTTCGTTTCTTCCAAGACTCAACGCTGAGTTGGCGACAAAGTATTGTCAACTCTGTAAGCTAAAGCTATCGAAATAAAGGAGCAAAATTCCAATATTTTGGGAAGAACAAAGGGTCAAGAGTAAAAATAAAACAAATTGCTTTTCATCCTTTTTCCTCTTTTCTCCTTGATCAGGATGTATTGGAAGGTTCAACGATTGTAGGAGGAATCATAAATATCAGTCATGTCAGTCACTCCTGTCATGAGAAACTCTTTTGTCAGAATGTCCGATGAACCAAGATAGATATTCTACCCAACTCCTTGTTCTATCTTCCCAGCGTGACCACTACCAGGGAATGCTCAATGCCCCAGTTGTACTTGTGGAATATGGGAACTACGAATGTTCTCAATGCGGAGAACTGCATCGATTAATTCAGGTCATTCAACAGCATTTCACTTCTGTTTTTCCTGAGGAGAATTGGCTAGAGGCACAAAGTGCAAAACACTTCATTCATACAGTGCGAAGTGTTGGCTACGTGTTGAGAATGGGCACTTACTAGCCTCTAACTACTTTTCTGGTTCAGCCCCGTACTGAGGAAGTCCCCAAAATCTGCTGGGGAGTTGCCTAAGGTACTAACGCATGAGTGGTATTTGATGCTTCTCAACCATCCTCTAACAAAATTTATTGAATCGAATTGTCACAGAGATAGTTTTATCTCTTTTGGACTTCATTATCAGTATTTTCGGACTGTTACCACTGCTCGATGACTTCAACATGAACACAACTACAAACACATGCAACATGAACACAACTACAACTACAAACATACAAATTGATTCCACCGAACTACTCGACAAAAGAGTTTTGGTAACAGGCGGGACAAAAGGCATCGGTGAAGCTATTGCTACACGACTAAGGCAAGCCGGTGCAACGGTCATAACTACCGCTCGCTCAATTCCCGAAAACCTTCAATCGCCTGACCTGTTTATAGGGACTGACCTCAGCACGCCTGATGGAGTGAACAAAGTTGTGCAGGAAGTATTCGCTCGTTTCGGCAGTGTAGACATCTTAATTAACAATGTCGGCGGCTCCTCTGCGCCAAGCGGTGGCGCGCTGGCCTTAACAGATGGGGATTGGCAGCAAGCATTCAATGATAATTTATTCGCCGCCGTCCGTTTGGATCGGGCCTTTCTACCCCGGATGCTTGAACAGAAGTCAGGTGTCATCATCCATATCTCGTCTATCCAACGGCGGCTCCCGCTTCACGACGCGACATTAGCGTATGCGGCGGCAAAAGCGGCGCTGGCAACCTACAGCAAAGGGCTGTCAAACGAAGTTGCGCCTCAGGGAGTGCGTGTCAATGCCGTCGCGCCCGGCTTCATCGAAACGAAGGCGGCTGAGAGACTCATCAAGAGATTAGCTCAGGAGTCCGGCGCTGACCTTGATGCTGCACGTCAAGGACTGATGGACTCACTCGGAGGAATCCCGATGGCACGACCAGGTCGCCCCGAAGAGGTCGCGGAGCTTGTCGCTTTTCTGGTGTCAGATCGTGCCTCTTACATCACAGGCACTGAATACGTCATTGACGGCGGAACGATCCCGACCGTCTGACGCCCAAGCAAGAACAAATCAACATTACGAAATTTGGAGGTACTTCTTTAATGGTGACCAAACACTACGACTTCATCGTCTGCGGCGCAGGCCCTGCTGGTTCAGTAATAGCGGCAAGGCTCGCCGAAGACAAACAAGTTAATGTTCTGCTAATCGAAGCAGGTGGAACTGATGAAGTGCCAGAGGTGATGACTCCGGCACAATGGCCGTTAAATCTTGGATCAGAACGTGACTGGGCCTTCGTTGCACAGCCCAACCCGCATCTGAGTGGACGCTCAATCCCCCTGAATATGGGCAAGGTACTGGGGGGCGGCTCAAGTATCAACGTCATGGTGTGGGCACGAGGACACAAGAATGATTGGAACTACTTCGCTGAGGCTTCCGGCGATCCGGCGTGGGGGTATGAATCTGTCCTGGAGATCTATCGCCGGATCGAAAACTGGCAGGGAGCGAGTGACCCTATGCGTCGGGGAATAGGCGGCCCCGTTTACGTGGAATCCGCAGCAAGTCCCCAGCCCATTGCACAGGCCATGGTTGAGGCGGCAAACAGTATGGGTATTCCGTGTTTCGAGAGTCCCAACGGCGAAATGATGGAAGGGCGCGGAGGCGCTGCTATAAACGATCTAATTATCTGGAACGGACGTCGCTCTTCCATCTTTCGGTCGTATGTTTATCCTCTCCTGAATCAGCCGAACTTATCGGTCTTAACTCACACTATGGTCAGTAAGCTTATCTTTGATGGCAGGTCTGTCATCGGAGTTGAGGTGATCCAGGATGGCAGGCGCAATCAGTACTACGCTTCGGAGGAAGTCATCCTCTCTCTCGGCGCAATCAATACGCCGAAGGTTCTCCTCCAATCCGGAATCGGGCCGGAGGAGGAACTTCGCAGACACGGAATACCAGTTGTTCAGCACCTTCCTGGTGTTGGCCAGAATCATCAGGACCATGTTTCGTTTGGCTGCATCTTTGAATACCGTGAGCCTCAGAAGATTGGAAATGGCGGCTCGGAAGCCACTCTTTACTGGACTAGTGATCCCAACCTAAAGCGGCCCGATATGTTTCACTGCCAGGTTGAGTTTCCGGTGCCCAGCCTGGATACGGCTCACCTTGGGGTTCCAGCGCACGGTTGGACGATGTTTGCGGGTCTGGCGCACCCTAAAAGCCGGGGCAAGGTCAGGCTTTCCGGTCCTGACGTAAACGATCCGGTGTTAATCGATGCAAACACTCTGTCGCACCCCGGCGACCTGAAAGCCGCATTCACCAACATCGAACTTTGCCGTGACCTCGGCAATAGTACCGTCTTCGAGAAGCTGGTGAAACGTGAAGCGCTGCCAGGCAAACTAGGTCGAAGCGAAATGGAGAACTTCGCCCGCAACGCAGCAGTTACATACTGGCATCAGTCGTGTACTGCCAAGATGGGGCAAGATTCCATGTCTGTAGTCGATGGCAAGCTGAAGGTCTATGGCATCAATAAGCTGCGCGTGGCAGATGCTTCCATCATGCCTGAGATCACAAGTGGAAATACGATGGCTCCCTGCGTCGTCATCGGCGAACGAGCAGCAGACATCCTCAAGAAGGCGCACCGAATGATGCCCTGCCAAGCGGTGGAAGTGGCTGTCTGAGCCGCCCACTGTACGTAGATGAAAAGGGAGCGTGACGGGTGCGAGATGTCGAAACATCCAGGTGAGTATGGAACCGAATGACGACTGTCCTACTGAACGAGAGCCGCGGCTCTCGTTCAGTCTGATTCGCTGAGCATCTCGATCAGATGCCGACTCCTGCACCTGAGCATTGAGTGAAAGCTTGCTGTTCAAATCCCAATTTCCGTCCTCAGTCACGCACTGATGACTACGCCAAATTGAGTTCGATCGAAAGTGGCATGGAGGAATAGCCGCATGAGTATCTCAACCCAGCAGCATATCATAGCTACGTCCCACGGCTCCCTTGCAGTCGAGGAGACTGGATCAGGCGGTATACCAGTGCTGCTGATCCATGGCAATTCGTTTTGCCGTGGCGTTTTCCGCAATCAGATGCAAGGACAGATCGCGAAGAAACATCGCTTCATCGCGTTCGATTTACCAGGTCACGGGCAGTCCAGCAACGCAGCCGATCCGAAACTTAGCTACACCCTACCCGGACTTGCGGACGCCGCCATCGAGTTGCTCGACGAATTGGGTATAGCCGAGGTCATCGTGTTGGGTTGGTCGCTCGGCGGACATATTGGGATGGAGATGATTCCGCATTTTCCGGGAATGCGAGGGCTGATGATTTGCGGTGCCCCACCTGTGAGTCACGATCAGATGTCGCAAGGGTTCAACGCGTCACCGCATCTGAGCGTCGCAGGCAAGCAGGATTTGTTTGAAGCAGAGATCAACGCCTTCGTTGAAGGCATCATCGGTAAATCGGCCGAGCCATTCCTCCGGGATGCCGTCGCGCGCGCAGATGGCGGTTTTCGCAAGAGGCTGTTTGAGTCCGCGCGTGCCGGAGAAGGCGTGAACCAGCGTCTGATCGTGGAAAGCAGTCCTGTTCCGCTCGCAGTGGTGAATGGTGGCGCAGATCGCTTAGTCAATCTTGATTACTTCGATACCATCGCGTATGCCAATTTGTGGGAGGGACGCTGTCATCGCCTGAGTGGACTAGGGCATGCTCCTTTCTGGGAAGCGCAGGAAGAATTCACTCCGGTACTCGAACGTTTCCTACGGGATGTCGAAACCGGCCGTGGAACCAATTCTTATAAAGACTGAGATTGTTCTTGTGCTTATCGAAATCAAACAATAGACCAATTCACAAAAAAGGAGACTCTCATGCCTTACGTTACTGTCGATCAAGAAAATTCTGCCAGCATTGATATTTACTACGAAGATTTCGGAGTGGGTCAACCTGTGGTGTTGATTCATGGGTTTCCACTCAGTGGTCATTCCTGGGAAAAACAGGTTGGAGTGTTGCTGAAAGAAGGCTACCGAGTCATCACTTACGATCGCCGTGGATTTGGTGACTCCAGTCAGCCTTCGTTTGGCTATGACTACGATACCTTTGCTGCGGATTTGAACACGCTGATGACCAAACTTGACTTGCATGACACTGTGTTAGTCGGTTTCTCAATGGGAACAGGTGAAGTCACGCGCTATCTCGGCAGATATGGCTCAGAGCGGGTGCAGAAAGCCGTGCTGATGGCTCCAGTGCCGCCCTTCCTACTGAAGACCGATGATAATCCTGAAGGCGTTGACCAAAGCATTTTTGATGGCATTATGAAAGCAATTGTTGAAGACCGTCCAGCCTACTTTTCTGCATTTTTCAGAGAATTCTTCAATGTGGATGTGCTGCTGGGCGATCGCATCAGCAATGAAGCAATTCAGGCAAGTTGGAATGTGGCAGCAGGGGCTTCTGCTAAAGGGACTTTAGATTGTGTGCCGTCCTGGCTGACTGATTTCCGCGACGATTTGCCCTGCATAGATGTACCAACGCTGATTATTCATGGCGATGCCGATCGCATGTTGCCGCTTGCATCTACCGCATCGAGGCTGCCGCAGCTTATTAAAGACAGCCGTCTTGTCGTTATCCCTGATGGACCGCACGCCATTAACTGGACTCATGCTGATCAGGTCAACCCTGTGCTGCTGGATTTTCTCAAGGAAGATTAAGCTACAAAAAAGCGTAAACCAAAAGATTTTGATATGGACAACATGACGACGGAATTCTAAGTTTGCCGGGTGTGTTTGTGTATAGGGATTGCGACAGGATACGTGTAAAAACCTGCAAGATAGACCTCTAAATTTTGGGTGCTTATAGCTTCTAGCGATTCGGTCTTGGATGGTGTGAAAAGCGGTTGTATCGCAAAAATGATAGGGTGGGGAGGCACAATTTTCTCTCATCTCATCCCAAATGGCTTCCCAATCTTTGTTTAAGTGGCGGCATTTTCTGCCAGAGATCATCGTGCTGAATGTGCGGTGGTATTGTCGCTATGGGTTGAGCTACCGGAATTTGGAGGAGATGATGGTAGAACGGGGCGTGAAGGTGGATCATTCCACGATTAATCGATGGGTGTTGAGCTACGCCCCGGAACTAGAAAAAAGGGTTCGTCCTCATTTGAGTTTGACGAACGATTCATGGCGGGTGGATGAAACCTACATTCAGGTCAAAGGGACGTGGAAATATCTTTACCGAGCGGTAGATTCAGCCGGCAACACGTTGGACTTCATGCTGAGTGCGAAGCGAGACGGGAAGGCAGCGGCGCGGTTCTTTCGAAAAGTGCTGAAGGCTGAACACACTCAAACACCACGAGTGATTACGGTGGACAAGAATGCTGCCTATCCAGTAGCAGTTGAAGCACTGAAAGCGGATAAAACGCTAGAAGAAACGGCAAAGTTACGGCAGAGCAAGTATATAAACAATGTGATCGAGCAGGATCATAGCAACATTAAGCGAATCACAAAATCGATGATGGGGTTTGGTTCATTCAACAGTGCGAGACGAACCTTGAGCGGGATTAAAGCGATGAGTATGATTCGCAAAGGACAAGTGAAGGGAATGGGCAAGGAGGACAGTGTGTCTCAAGTAGAATTTATCAATAAAATCTTCGGAGTGATGGCTTAAGTCAATACGAACGAAACCAGTTCGTTTGTCACTTCAAAGTTTTTGCGACACAACCAAAGTGATTGGCTTGCCGTTTCCGATCTTCTTTAGCTACGTCGCCGCCTACACAGAACTGATTGGGGCACCCTTGCTGGCAATTGGTTTTCTAGCTCGTCCTGCCGCCTTCGGGTTGTTTGGCACAATGTGCGTTGCAATGTATCATCACATCCTAGTCGCGGGCCTGAGTATTCCTTACCTTGAGCTGTCTGCGGTCTATGCAGCTTGTTTCCTGTTCTTCATCGTCAATGGCCCTGGCCTATTTTCAACGGACGCTTTGCTCCTGAATTGGCTGGACTCTAATGCTCTATCGACAAAGGCTAAGCACGTCATGCGTCTGGAGCGAGCTTTCAATTCAGCTGGTTCTGAGGCGGCAACTGTGAGCAAGCAGAGATTGAGCAAATAAAAGCTGGATGACTTTGGACAGGGCTGAACCGATTAGACCTTGCCCACTCATTTCTCAGTCTTGATCCAGGAGCTACCCAGGTGAAATGGGGAACAAATTGGGTAAGTTGCCGCTATCCCTAGATCACCGCGTCATCCATAATGAAAGAACATTCAAAACCGCTAGCCACCTAATCAGGCTGGCATTTATCAAAACAGGCCCTGGGCAATTGCTCAGGGCTTATTAGTTGGGTCACGGCGAGGTCAGGGGCTGGAACTTCTACCACCCCGAAGACTGTGTGAAAACTCTTCCGTTTCAGGTGCTGAAAGCTGCATGACGCAGGGCTTTGATGCCCATATGATCATTTCCCCGATCTCGGCTCAATGCCTACAGGGCGTCAACTCGATGAATTGACTCGATTAGCTCTTCAATCTCTTCATCGCTAGAGCATTGCTGCACTTGAGATTTGAACCACTCTAATTCCTCCGGTTCTGTGTCCTCCACTTGGTACACGAGCAGTGTTCCTGCTACCCGCGCTAAGGTGAGGGGTTCATGGGAAAGGTGATCGAGTAGGGCGCTAGCATCTTGATACAGCCGTTCTGCTGCACCTTCATGCAGCGGCTGCCCCATCTGGGAAGCAATTTCCTGCAAGCTTTGCTGAATTGATCGTTGAAGATCTAGTGGAAAAGAACGATCCATAGTGTCAGTGTCACGATTCAAATGCGTCAGACGTCATCTTCATTCTCGCCCCCTGGTTCTAGTCTGGCATTTCCTGGAGGCTGCGCGGTTCAACCTTCGGCTGCTGATTCATCTCATGGCGGTAGCGGCTGGAGGCTTCGTATACTTGCATCCGGACTCGCTGAATTTAGCCCAGCGGTCGATGCTCCGCAATGCAGTGCCAGGCGTTGAACGATAGCACTTCATCGACATAAACACGCCGTGCTGGACTATAGGCCTCCTGCACCGGAATCGTGATCTTGGCGATCGCTTGGTAGGGGCTTTCCTGCTCTGACCACGGAATGGAGGCATCCTCGATCGGCATCGTCTCCAAATTGGTGCAAAGCTGGGCCCGCAGTTCATACTCCGCAGGCTGCTGGCGGAAGAACTCGACAATCAGATCGCGCAAAACAGAAGGGTCATCTGTTTTAACCGTCTTGCCGATCAACGGCTGCAGACTGGGGGATACCGGAACGGCGCTGACTTTGGCAATGTAGTCTCCATAGCGCAGAGCGGCAGTCGTGTAGTAGGTCTCTCCCAAAATGTGCGTTTCTGGCAGAGTGATCCCCAACGCGGTCGGGTAGAGGTCTATCCCCACCTTTTCAGTCACCGCATTCACAGTGCGTAAAGCCGTTGTCAGAAGTTGTTGCGCTTCTTCTGGGGCGCTCACCACGACCTTTTCTTGGAGTAACTGCTCATTGAGGTAGCGAGCGACGTTTCCCGCCGGAAAAACTGGACGGTTAATCATCAAAAAATCTTGGGTCAGTGCGTCTGGTTCGGAGCTAATAGGACCTTCCACGCCAATGACTTTGATGGCCATACCGCGAAATGAGGACATGCCATCCGGCATGATGTCACCCGGGGCCGTCGAGAAGCGAATCATCACAGGATAAGTTCGGGGTTCACGGAACAGTCCCTGCGCCAGGGGCGCAGGCAGGTTGTCGTAAATCTTCAGTTCCCCCTTAAGTCCACCATGGCCCTTGGCATGGGCACCGCGCATGGCATGACGATGCTTGTCAAACACCTTTTGTCCCATCCGCGCCACCGAGTTCAGAGTGTCGTGGATGAGCCTATCTTCATCGGGTTGCTTGACTTCTACATCGTCCGAGTAGCGGATGTACTGCTCTAGCGGGTTTGGCATTGAGGCTCCTGGTGGGGTTAGGGATTCACTCTAGACAGTCGTAGTGTAACAATCTGGAATTGAGCTTGCTTTGAAGGACGACAATTTCTTCAGATATGACTGACAACCCCAACCTCTCGATTACACAACGTTGCGACGGCCCCAATTGAGTGCGGCGAACCTTATGCTAAAGGTACTGCCCAAGCCGCTACAACGCTTTAAGCTTGCAGAACTTCTCGAATTCAAACCCAGTCAGTCGAACTTACTGGCTATCTCTTCGCTATGGAGGGGCTGATGAACTTACCAAACGTGCTACACACTCCAGGCTTGCTTCAGGAATTTCAATGGATCATCGACCCCGTGGGTTACATGGAAAAGGCAGCCCGCCAATACCCTGATATCTTTACAGGAAGCATCTTTGGGGGTGAACAGTTGGTGTTCGTCAACCATCCACAAGCCATCCAAGACATCCTCACCCAGGATCGCAAGCGCTTCACTGCCCCAGGCGAAATGAACCGCATCCTAACTCCGCTGATCGGCGGCGCTTCAGTGATAATGCTCGATGGCAATCAACACAAGCGTCGCCGTCAACTCTTGATGCCCCCGTTTCACGGTGACCGAATGCGGGCTTACGGAAACCTGATTTGCCAGTTAACTGAAGAAGTCTTGGGCCAATTCTCCTTCGGGCAGTCGTTTCCAGCGCGAATGGCGATGCAGGAGATATCATTGCAAGTCATTTTAGAAGCCGTGTTTGGACTCTGTGAGGGAGAGCGGTTTGAGCGGATGCAGCACTTGCTCACGGCGATGACTGACTGGTTTCGTTCCCCCTTGAGCGTCAGCTTTTTGTTTTTCCCTTGGCTGCAACAAGACTGGGGGAAGGGGTCGCCTTGGGGGAAGTTTGTGCGGCACCGCTCAGAAATCGATCGACTGCTTTACAGCGAAATCGCTGAGCGTCGTCAGCAAGGGGACGTGGATCGAGCCGACATTCTCTCACTGCTAATGGCCGCACGTGATGAAAACGGGCAGCCCATGAGCGATTTAGAACTGCGGGATGAGCTCATGACGCTCCTTCCTGTTTGCTGGACATGAGACAACAGCCTCAGCGATGGCGTGGGCGCTGTACTGGACTCATCAACTGCCCCACGTGCACGCAGCCGTGATGCAAGAACTAGACTCTCTCGGTCCGCACCCCGAGCCGCTGGCAATTGCCCGCTTGCCTTACCTCAGCGCGGTGTGTCACGAGGCGCTGAGGTTGTATTCGGTCGCCATGCTCACTTTCACCCGAGTTGTCAATGAACCGCTGGAACTACTGGGGCAGTCGCTTGCACCTGGGACGAGTGTCGTAGGTTGTATTTACTTGCTACATCACCGCGAGGACCTTTATCCAGACTCATATCAATTTAAGCCAGAGCGCTTTTTGAATCGTCAGTTTTCGCCGTTTGAGTTTATGCCGTTTGGCGGGGGAGCACGGCGTTGTATTGGCGAAGCGCTGGCGCTGTTTGAGATGAAGCTGGTGCTCGTGTCTGGTGTCAATTACAAAGACCGCTTTATTGAATCAAATTTCTTCTCCTTTTCGCCACAAAATAGAACTTAAAATTGATGGAAAAGGATCTCATCCAAATGAGAGCAGAGTGTAGATGGCGACTCTACAAAATGACGACTAAAAATGCTGTACTACTCGATTGGACTGGAGTTGGACTAAAACCGAATAGTACAGTTTACTACAGTTGTAGATCGTTCATTGGCAGGTTGAAGGGCTGTCCCCTTCTG
>NZ_JCACKG010000068.1:0-20370 GCF_059505265.1 Myxacorys chilensis
GTTTGCTGCCCATGCTAGGAATTTTTCCTCCCTAACATGAATCAGCCCTGCCAACCAAGGGGGAACCCGCTTCTATTCTTTGTTTCACCATTTAGAAACCGCAAATTATTTTGTGTGTTCCGCGCAACTAGGGAAATGCTTATGCTGATTGATTTTGACCGTTCAACCAACAACAAGTTTCCTTAGAGAAATGGTTTTGAGGGGGACAGGTAGTGTGAACCGCGCAAACCTCTCCTGATACGGGTGATAGAAGCTCGTTTCAGGAAGGCGCGGTCGCAATCGCCTGTCCTAATTGGGGCAGGTTGAAAGGTTGAAATCAACGAAAAAGAGTTTCGTTGCAGAGTGGTCGCAATCGCCTGTCCTAATTGGGGCAGGTTGAAAGCTTTCAGGTTTGAATCCTTCCATTCCCCGGCACCAATGGAACTCGTCGCAATCGCCTGTCCTAATTGGGGCAGGTTGAAAGATCTCAAAAAACGGGACGCGATCGTAAAAGAATGTGGTCGCAATCGCCTGTCCTAATTGGGGCAGGTTGAAAGTGAATACTTCCTCAAGACTCTGAAGTTCCCTAACATGTCGCAATCGCCTGTCCTAATTGGGGCAGGTTGAAAGGTGAGAGACTATTCGCAGGCGGACGAGAATGAACTGTCGCAATCGCCTGTCCTAATTGGGGCAGGTTGAAAGATTTCATCGTGCGTGATCGCATTTAACCGTCGAAGTTGCAATTGCTTGTCCTAATTGAAGCAGGTTGAAAGAACAGTAGAACTCGACTTTGAATATCCAGGACAAGTCACAATCGCTTGTCCTAATTGTGACAGGTTGAAAGAGACAAAGCGCAAGTCGAAAAAGGCATGTAATTGATCGCAATCACACGTCTTAATTGAGGCAGATTGAAAGATCCTTCATCTGATTGAGCCATCATGGTTGCAATTGCTTACCCTGAAGAAGGGTCGTTTGCTGAACTTGATTATCGAGAGGATCTCTAAATCTTCAGGGGGTGACAACGAAGCTAAGATGCCGACTGAATCAAGGCTATCGCATTGAGACCTCGCCCAACAAAGAGGCGTTTTTGCGGTTGGAGTGCCATCAGTTTACCTGCTAACGATCACCAAAGATTCAGGCTATGAATCCACAAACTTCCGTACATTCAGATCCAAAGCTGGCTGTGTTGCTGTTGAATGCGCTTGGTTCTTTAACGCGCCCCACCTAACGCTGCACGTGTTTTCTGCGAATGCGTTGACCGGGTATAGGGGCAATCGAACACGCAATGGTAACCAGGATAAGCAAAGAAGTGAAGCGGGATGGATTAGCATGGCACTGTTCGAGGTTGTAGCCCCTCAATTTCAGGTCTTTGAGGAGCGGCTCAATGGAGAATCGATTCGAGTAGGCTGAGAGGGCCTGTTCTGCATCGCTCAAGTTGGTAAGCAGATACCTGTCGCTTGGGTTCGATTGACGTTACTCGTGTTTTTGTCGCAGCACCAGATTATGTTTGCCGAAGCCCCGTTTTTTCGCGACTTAAATCTAAAGATAGTGTTCAGTCAATTCGGGCATTTGTGGCGAGTCATCCAGACGCGAAAAGGTGCTGCTGTCCTCAGTTTTGACCGTTGTACTTTTGGGTAAACAAAACCCAAGCGACACGTTCTTTTCAACACACTAAGCAGCAAGTTCAATGCTGTGAAACTTGCGGTCTCCAATCAGCAATGCTTTTTCAGCACCTGAAAGACTGGGCGCAACACCTTTTGTTGATCACACAGTGCACGTTGCCCTTACTTATCGAGCCAGCTTCAATACAACGAAAGCGCGCAGTTTTGGTCAACTAGGCTGACCATGAGTAAGTTATGGTCTTGCCATTGAGCTCGATCCATGAACGTTTAACCTCTGCTTTACTTGGCATATCGCTTGAGCCACTGCTTGATGATAGGAAACCACATGGCTTGCGGCGTCAGTTGTGACAAGCTCAAACATTTTTAATGTTGCGCCGTCTACTCTCAAATAAAATCGCTTGTGGAAACAGTGTTGCTAAACGCTCAATAGTGATTTGTCGTTCTTTTTGCAACAGTTCGACCAATATTTCTAGCGTCGCGAATTGAATCTGAGAGAGTTTCGATTGCAAACAGGTTTGATAGAATAAGGGCAACATTTTTCGATAGATGAGGTGAAACAAACTAAGTTACCTCATTTTTTCTGTCTTTAACGCTGCTATCCGGCATCTGCTCTAACTTCCAATCCCCCTGTCACCTCTAAATATTTGAATTCTGTATGGTGAACAGCGTGGGTTGAAAGCTTGCAGGTAGACTGTTGAATCTGAAGGTGCAAGCTTTAAGATTTCAACTACCGCTAGCAAGGTGGGTTCAGGAGTATCATTCAGGGAAGTCTAGGCGAATACTGCCACGGTTCACTCGGTTAGCACTAAAGTGTCTATTGTCCAATTAAGACAGATAAGTTACCAGTAGTACAGGGTTGAATAACGACAAATAATTCGTCACCACCGCTTAAACGACACTAAATCGTCACTACGACATTTAATTTGTCTCAACGACACTAAATTGTCATCGATGACATTTAATTAGTCACTGTACACAAAGGCAGGTAATCGTGATTACAGATAATCGCTCTACTGTTCGTCGAGTTCTACTGTTGACGCTCGTGCTGAATCTTTTTGTAATGGGATTGAAAGCGATCGTCGGACTTTCGACTGGCTCGCTCAGTTTGTTTGCCGATGCCTTGCACAGCCTGACAGATAGCGCTAATAACATCCTTGGACTGGTAGCGAGTCAGTTTTCGTCGCCTCTGCCCGATCGCGAGCATCCTTATGGACATCAGAAGTTTGAAGCGATCGGCGCACTTGGCATCGCCGCCTTTTTGGGAATTGCCTGTTTTGAAATTGTGCAAAGCGCGCTCGAACGTCTGTTTGGCACCAATAAACCCGTTCAAATTTCTAGCACTGAGCTTTGGATTCTGCTGATTGTGCTGGGCGTCAATATTTTTGTCGCGTTCTATGAGCGTAACGAAGGTCGGCGCGTCGGTAGTCCTATTTTGCTCGCCGATGCTCAACACACAATGAGCGATGTTTGGGTGACGATTAGCGTTCTCGCTGGCTTGCTGGGGATTTGGCTGTTTCAGTGGCAGTGGTTGGACGTTGCGTTGGCGTTCCCGGTGGCGATCTTAGTATTACAGAGTGGCTGGACGGTACTGAGGCAGAATCTGCCGTGGCTCGTCGATGAGGTCGCGATCGCGCCCGAAGCCATTCATGCGATCGCTATGTCGGTTCCGGGGGTGGTTAACTGCCACGATATTGCCTCGCGCGGTGTTGTAGGCCGTCAATCCTTCATCGAAATGCATCTAATCGTGGATGCCAAAGATGTCAATACTGCCCACGACATTACAGAAGCGATCGAAGCAAAATTAATGGAGAAGTACAGCCCTGTCCGCGTCATAATCCACATTGAGCCACCGTCTTACCGATCTGATCAAATCAGCTATGGAACGGCGCATCACTCATAGCCATCCTGCAACTAAGAAGTTAATACATGAAGTCAATAATACATTCTGTAGGATTCTATGAAAGCCTGAGAACTTGTGAACGGCAGATAGCCGCAAATTACAACACTAAGCTCAATATCAAGCTCAATGAATTGTATTAGGTTAAGCTATCGCCCGATCTCAAATCAAATAATGATCTCAGAATTAAACGATGGTCTTGACTCTTCCCGTGTCCAGGTCATACCGACCTCCCACAATTTTCAATTTTCCAGATTCTACCCGTTCCATTAAAAGTGACGATCGCTTTAACTGCTCAATCTGGTAGGACACATTTGCAATCACAACGTTGTCAATGGTGTCACCAGACTGCCCCTTAACCCTGTCTACAGCAGGCAAAATCGCCTTTACAAAGCTCCCAATCTCCCCTGGCAAAGCTTCATTTTTGACGGCTGCCGTGACTGCTCCGCAGCGCTCATGACCCAAAACCATTAAGACAGGCGTGTTTAGTAGAGCAACCGCATATTCAATGCTGCCGAGCGCCTCCGACGTAGCAATGTTGCCAGCAATGCGGACATCAAAAATGTCTCCGATGCCTTGATCAAAAATAATTTCGGCAGGCACTCGTGAATCTGCACAACTCAGAATGGTGGCAAACGGATGCTGGGCTTGAGCAACCTCCTGCAATCGGGCCTGAGATTGATCAGGATACTCCGGGTGATGCTCGGTGAATCGCTGATTTCCCTCTATCAGCTTTTGCAGGGCAGCGTCCGGATTAAGCGCTGAATTGGTTGAGGGTAGCTCCCCAGCTTGAACCTGTTTAACATGCCAGACTAGATCGCTCCCCGCTACTAGCATGGCGGCTCCCGTCACTCCTAACTTTAAGAAATGGCGACGTTCCATAACACGTTTTGTTGAATTCATGCTTCTCCTACACTGCTTCTTCTACAGTCATGCAACTAGAGGGCGACGTCACTAGATAGCGACATCATTTAGAGTGATGCAACACACTTGATCGAGCGGATTTCCATCACCTCTGAGATGTAACACGTGCCCCCAAATTTATTGAGCAGAGGGGTGATGTTTTCTACAACAGGTTTGATCAGATCGGGCATACAGAACGCAATAATGTAAACATTGTCGAGCATAGTCATGTCTAAATCTTCGTTGCCCTCTCGCAAGCTTTTTCCGGCAACATTGCGAATGACGGCATGACCGTGAACGCCCGCCTTTTCTAAACTATCTAAAATTTTGCCAAGCTCAAATGAGTTGGCAATGATTTCTATTCTTTTAACAGCGTGCATTTTGTTATCTCCACAACAGCTCAATTCCATACAGGTAGAGCGGAATTCCCACGATGATGTTGAATGGGAATGTCACTGCCAAAGCAGTCGAAACGTATAGGCTGGGATTCGCTTCAGGAACGGTGATCCGAATGGCGGCTGGGACAGCGATGTAAGAGGCACTGGCACACAACACGGCGAATAAGAGCGCATTTCCTTGAGGCATATCAATGAGTTTGGCAATTAATAATCCGATGCCTGCGTTCAGTATAGGAATCAGTATGGCAAACGAGATGAGAAAAACTCCGGTTTTTTGCAAGTCTTTAATTCTTCGGGCAGCCACCAATCCCATGTCGAGTAAAAAGAAGGTAAGCATGCCATAAAACAACCCTTGCGCAAAGGGTTCCATCACCTTCCAGCCGTGTTCTCCGCTCAGGAGGCCAATCAGCAGGCTACCCACGAGTAGAAAAACCGAACTGTTTAAGAAAGCTTCTTTCAACACTTCAGACCAAGCGAACTCTCGCTTCTCATTGGCGGTGAATAGATTGACCAAGATTAAACCCACAATGATGGCTGGAGATTCCATCAGCGCTAGGGCAGCGACCATATAGCCATCAAACGCAATTCCAAGTTCGGTTAGAAATGCACTTGCCGTAATGAAGGTAACAGCGCTGATTGAGCCATACGTCGCTGCGATCGCGGCTGCATCATAGCTGTCCAACTTCAGCTTGAGAATAAAGAAGGTGTAAATCGGAACAAAACACGCCATGAGCATTGCGGCTAGGAGCGTCAGGGCGACTTCCTGAGTGATGCCACTTTTGATCAGTTCGACGCCGCCCTTAAAGCCGATCGCAAAGAGCAGATACAGCGAGAGGAGTTTGGGGACGGGTGGAGGAATCTCTAAGTCAGACTTAACGAGAACAGCCGTCATTCCCAAAAAGAAGAACAGGATGGGTGGATTCAAGATGTTAGATATGATCAAGCTGCCATCCATGTCCATTCCTCCCTGAGGCAATAAAACCGAGCGTTTGAAAAACGTTTCATGTTGAAAGTTAACGTAACCGTTAAATCATGATGTATCGCGTACAGCTACCATATGTCAATCAAATGAGGCGATATATTAATCAAATGAGGAACTCAATGAGGATGCCTCACTCGAACCAGCAGAGCGAATTGACTGACAAATTTTGCTTAAAAATAAACCAATTTATATTCGTTGTTGATCAACTTAATTTATGAGCTGATTCAACTATATTCTGTGCTTAAACACCTATTTCTGTGCCTAAACACCTGTATTTTGTGCTTAAACAACTGCGATTGCTACGCAAGCTCCGAAGGATCGCAGCAAACTTTGGTTTGAGCTAAGAGCAATGCGCTAGATTAGCGTTGATGGCGCTCATCACAAACCTCACCTGCGTCCTTCTCTGCTCATGTCTTATAAAGATCATCGTTGGTTTACTCCCACGGCTCGAATGGAAGCCGAAATCCTCGAACTGTACCGGACAACCCGCGAATTCTATGACGAAGCAGAGTATCGAGAAGAACTCGATCGCTATAGTGCTTGGTATCAATCAGTGGCGCAAGAGAATCGCCGCGAACTTCAGAAAATGCGCGGCGACCTAAATCTATTTGGTTGGTTTTGCCGAAAGCGCTAGATTGCTTCTAGTTCCGCCTCTTGCAAATGAACCTTGAGCTTTGCGCCAATCTTAACCAAAACTGGAAAATTCGCGCTGACAGGGCGACCATGCCACTCTTTCACGATCGCAACGACCTCCCCTTCCTCTCCCTGCAAATCATACGGTTGATTTCGATGTTGGGGATGGTGATAAATTACAACCGATTCCTTAACTCGGACGCGAGCTCCAATTTCCATAATGTGTAACGTACCCCTATCAGCAGCCTTGACCACCATCAGCTAGACCTATCTAGAAAGACAGCTTTTTTATCTTTGCACAGGTGGGGACTTCTTCCTACCGTTTAAGAAAAGTGTCAGGAATGCGATTTTGCACCTCATTTGTGATGCGATCGCGCACTTGCCGCACTTGAGCAGGGTTGATGGAGTACCACGCGCCGAGTCCGATGGCTCCGCTTAGCACAAGGAACAGCATGAACCGCCACACGGTTCCTTGACGACGCGGTTTTGCGAGCGGCAGTTCGACCTGTTCTTCTGGCTCGGGTTCGGGTTCGTCGAGCTTGAGATCAAGGGCGGGCGGCGCGATGGGTACTCGCACATCGATCAACGGCGAAGAGACATGGCAGTAGGTCAACACCATAGATGCGTTGTCGTGTCCGTTCTGGGCGTTGGCATCTTCTAGCCACGATCGCACGGTGGTTTCTAGAGAATCTTTGCCTCTAAGAATCCGTTCGGCGTACTCTCCCCACGATCGTTCGATTAACTCGTTATCACTCAAGCCGTCTGAGCAAAGTAACAGCATTCCGTCTTCTTCGAGTAGGAAGCGTTGCACGGTGGGATGAAGATATTCGCTGTCTCTTGTGCCTAGGGCTTGAGTCAGTGCCCCGGCATCAGGACGGTTGAGGGATTCTTGACGCAACGCTCGTCCCATACGGACTTCACGCACAGCGACGTCATCATCGACGGTCAGTTGCTGACAGTATTCCGGCGTAATCCAATAGGCTCGGCTGTCTCCCACACTGACAATGTAGAGTTCGTGCGCATTGGCCGCGATCGCGCCATCGGCGAGTTTGATGCGTTGCGGCAGTTGCAGCGCCATCACCAGCGTTGTACCCATCCGCCGCCGCCCCGACCGATCTTGGGCATCATTTTGAGCCGAGATTAAATTGTTCACTACGCGTACGATCGCCGCGAGTTGTTCACTCATTAGCGCGGGCAGCACTGGCTCAGACTCGTCTGCAATTTCAGTCAACAATGCTTTGATTTGCATTTGCAAGGCTTGCACCGCTAACTGACTGGCAACTTCTCCGCCTTCGTGTCCGCCAATGCCGTCACAGACGATCGTCAAGCGGGGCGCAAGATCATCATGCAGTTGATGTTGAGAGTTAGCGGTGAGCGGATAGCACGCATCTTCGTTATGCGCTCGCGCTCGCCCGACATCGGTTGCACCATATACCTGTAATCTGAGCGGCAGTCGCGCCGATTGTTCGAGCAGAAGCTGATTCAATCGCTGAGCCACTTGTGGATATTCCAGTCCCTCTTCTATCTGTTCACAAAGGGCTTGGAGCGGCTCAGCGATCGCATCTTTAGCGTCGGGCAGTAACCGCATCCAGCATTGTGCCAAGTTTGCCAAAGATGGTCTGACAACCGAAGCGGTCCGCCCTCTAATCTGGGGTTCCCCGTCTTGAATTAGTTCTCTGAGCCGCAATCGCCAGCCCTCAACATGCAAATTTTCGGGCGATAATAGACTAGAGGCAACATTCAGCTTCCAAAACGGAATCCAAAGCTCTAACATCTGCCATAGCCAATACGCCTGCCGCACGGCGGAGGCGTTGTACCACGATCGCGCCAGTGAGGGCAATAGGTCTCCCGTCGCGGTGAGGGGGACGTTTTCTAACAGTAAAATCTCTTCTCCAGTCTCGTCGTCTGTGCAAAAGCCATACACTTCTGGTACATGGAGACGATAGGGATACAGGTAGAGATAAGGCAGCACGTCATCTTCAAAAAACTCTGGCGAGTTAGGACCTTGGTGCGGAGCCGTATCCACCCAAACATGAGGAGAAACCACCTGATAGCGATTCGCTCCAACCCGGCTTCCGGTTGGCTTGTGAGCAACCGTCGAGCCAACTGCCCAGAGCAACCGATTCGATGGTAGAGGCAACGGCAGGGGAGAGAAACTGGAACGATCGTTAAGTTTGCTGGGAGTTTTCATATTGCATGGCTAGGATGAGGACACCAAAACCCATCAATCAGGGAAAGCATCTTGAGGGAATGAATGCCCCAAGAGCAGGGATTGCGGAATGTGTGGGAAGAGATTTGTATCAACGCTTAGGAGTTCGATTAGATACCGCACCATGGTTTAAGCTCTCGCGATTTTACCCGATGCCTAAAATCCCGTTTCTGTGAAAAACCTCACCACTATACCAGCGATTTTCGAGAAACACACTTCAATTTACACAGCTTTTCTCTAGTCACGTTCTAAATTCCTATGGTGCTTAATCCGACAATGGTTTGGTTAGTGGCAGGAACAATTCTCTGCCTCGTTGAACTGATTCTGCCGACGGCCTTTATTGCGTTTGTGATGGGACTGAGCGCGATCGCGGTAGCGGCAGTTTCAACCGTTCTGCCGCTCAATTTTCAGATTTTTCTGTGGATTGTGCTGTCGGTGCTGTTAGTCGTTCTGTCTCGTCGCCTGGTCAAACGCAAGGCTGCCTTAAGACTAGATGCGACCGAAGCAGAAGCGTTGACAGAAATTCTACCTGGGAAGAATGGAAGGGTACTCTATGAAGGGAATTCTTGGGCGGCTCGGTGTGAAGACACCGGAGTGACTATTTCGGCTCATCAACGGGTCTACGTTGTGGGACGCAAAGGCACGACGCTTCTAGTGCTGCCTCATGAATTTTAAGAATCGAAATACATTATTCAAGTAGGAGACTCATTGCTATGTGGGGTTGGTTTATTGCTTTGATTATTGGTGGTGGCGCAATTTCAAGCGTGAAGGTGATCCAACAGGGAAACGAAGTGTTGGTGGAGCGGTTGGGTAGCTACGATCGCAAGCTCGGTCATGGACTCAGTTTTGTGATTCCGGTGCTCGACCGGGTGGCGTACCAAGAAACCATTCGAGAGAAAGTGCTGGATGTTCCACCACAAAACTGCATCACCCGTGATAACGTCTCAATTACGGTGGATGCTGTGGTGTACTGGCGGATTGTAGATATGGAGAAGGCTTACTACAAAGTGCAAGACCTCCAATCTGCGATGGTGAACCTAGTTCTTACCCAAATTCGGGCAGAGATGGGTTTACTAGAACTCGATCAAACCTTTACGGCGCGATCGCAAATCAACGAAACGCTGCTGCATGAACTAGATGTCGCCACTGATCCCTGGGGCGTGAAAGTGACTCGCGTTGAACTGCGAGACTTGATTCCCTCGAAAGCTGTTCAAGAATCGATGGAGTTGCAGATGTCGGCTGAGCGACGCAAACGAGCTGCCATTCTCACTTCTGAAGGAGATCGAGAATCAGCGGTGAACTCGGCGCGGGGTAAGGCAGAAGCTCAGGTGTTAGATGCTGAAGCACGACAGAAAGCCGTGATTTTAGCGGCAGAAGCAGAGCAGAAGAGTATTGTTCTTAAAGCTCAAGCGGAACGGCAGCAACAAGTTCTTCGTGCCCAAGCCACCGCAGAAGCAATTCAGATTGTGACTCAAGCCCTCAACACTGACTCGCGTGCGGCGGAGGCCGGAAAAGTATTGCTGGCGTTGAGCTATCTAGAGATGGGAACAACGGTGGGCAAGAGCGATAGTAGCAAGGTGATGTTTATGGATCCACGCAGCATTCCGGCGACGCTGCAAGGGATGTTGTCGATGGTCGATGAAACGAACGGCAAAGCATAGGCGCAATCATTGGGTGAGGATGGCTTGAAGCGATTTCAATTTGAGTTTCCTCACCTAGAAGCGATCGTTAGGCTGCGATCGCTCCTCCTAAAGTAGCGGAAGCAACCCAGAGTGCGAGTGTAATAAGCTGTTGGGGTTTCTCGCGTTAATCTAATCCACAAGATCAACGATCGCATTGTCCATAGAAACAAGTCGAGCGTTTTGTTAAGCGGTCGTGCTTATCAGTTTGCACTCTGTTGACCCAACTCGATTCCCCCAATTCCATATTGAGTTTGCACAAAATCTTCCTTAATACAACTTGGCGGTATCGAGTTCGTGCAAAAAATTTCTTCAACTTCGCTGTGTTAAGTTCACGATCGTGCTTCCTCGATACAGCATCTCGTCGATACTTTCTCATGCAGGCTGTTTCATTGCTATCTTTTTATCCTCTATATCTAAATTTACGTTCCCTTCGCTTCTTCTGCTTGGCAGCGATCGCACAATCCAAAAAATTCCAGCATGTGATAGTAAATTTTGAACTGATGTAGCGTATTGAGTTGATGCTCAAGATCATGCACAGGGCATTCATCAATAGGACGTGAGCTTCCACAGCGCAAACATGTGAGATGATGCCGATCTTCCTGAATTAAGCTGTAGAGCGCTTCGCCGTTAGATAGTGTTCGTACCTGCACCATTCCCTCTAACTTAAGCGCTTCTAACGCTCGATACACCGTTGCTAAGCCCATCGACTGCTCCCGATTCCGCAACTCAATATAAAGATCTTGAGCTGAAATTTCTTGACTCAGGATTTTCAGAAGATTCAGAATTCGGTCTTGACTGCGGGTGCGTTGTGCTTTCATAACGAGGTTGAAGTAAAAATCCGGGTTTTGATTTTAGGGAATTAGGAGATTGCAGGCCGTTCTAGTGAGGAGCACGCCACGTCGCTCGTAGATTTAGAATAAAAAGCTGTACGATTCAGAACGATCTCTCTATTCCTTTAGGACACGACTGTGACTCAGAAATATCAGGCTCAGATCTATGTTACTCTTCGTCCTTCGGTCTTAGATCCCGCAGGAACGGCAGTACAGTCGGGACTCTCTCACATGGGCTACACCAATGTCGATCAAGTACGGATTGGAAAATATGTCGAAGTAACGCTGAATGCGGATGATGAAGATGCTGCCCGTCAGCAGTTAGACCGAATTTGCGACGAATTATTAGCTAATCCAGTCATCGAAAACTATCGATTTGATTTAACAGGTTCGTAGAGACACGATGGGTTGCCTCTGTTTGCCAAGCGTCTGACTGACCTGTGTCTGTCTAATCTGTGTCTATCTAACCTGTGTCTAGTTATTAACATGGAAGTAGGCCAATCGCTCCTCTCTACTATCATTGCTCAAGGAAATAAAGATGAAATTTGGGGTCGTTGTTTTTCCAGGATCGAATTGCGATCGCGATTTAGTTTGGGTGACTCAAGGCTTGCTCAATCAGCCAACCCGCTTAATTTGGCATGAAGAAAGCGATTTGTCAGATATTGATGTCGTGGTCGTGCCAGGAGGATTTAGCTACGGCGACTATTTACGCTGTGGTGCGATCGCTCGCTTTTCACCCGTCATGCAATCAACTCTTGATCACGCCAGAGCCGGAAAGCTGGTTCTAGGAATTTGTAACGGCTTTCAAGTTTTGACGGAAGCAGGATTATTACCCGGAGCGTTAGTGAGAAATCGCGACTTGAATTTTATCTGCGATCGCGTCCCGCTTCGAGTTGAACGCACCGATTTGATTTGGACAGGAGGCTATCAGAAAGGGCAAGTGATTACTGTGCCGATCGCACATGGAGAAGGCAGTTACTACGCTGATGCAGATACGCTAAATGAGCTAGAAGACAACCAACAGGTGCTGTTTCGATACTGCGATGCAAATGGAAACGCAACACCAGAAAGTAATGCCAACGGTTCCCTCAACAACATTGCAGGCATTTGTAATCGCCAAGGCAATGTTTTAGGAATGATGCCTCACCCGGAACGGGCGTCTGACCAGGCGCTCGGCTGCGTCGATGGCTTTGCTCTGTTTGAGGGATTGTTAAAAGCAATGCCTGCGATCGCTTGAGGTTTGGCACCCTTTAAAGCGATTGGAAAGCGCCAAGTTTCTAATTAAGAACCTTTGGAACTCCTGAGGTTCTTTTTTCTGTAAAAAATTGCTTTCGCTGTTCAAAAAACAGAACTTTGAATATTTTTGAAAAGGAACTACAACTTTCTTGCAAGTCTTAATACTTTCGTTATACTTCTGCAACTAACCGTGATGAAGAAATGCGAACAAGTTATGTAAAGAAGTGCTAACTCAAGTGGCAATGCTTTCAAAGTTCGCTGGTTGAAACTGAGTTTAGAGGTTAAGTACAAAGATTCCTAATCAATCTCCTTAATATGTCTTAATTACAGCGACGGTTAAAGATTGTGTCAACTTAAACTTCAGTCATTTCTATATAAATTAATCCACCAAACGACTAATAAAACTTAACGCCGCTCCCTGAAAAACTAAAGATAGATGTCAATAAGATGAGATGTAGGTAAATCATTCATTCTGTTCATCGAGCTCGATTTACCGAAACTCATTTGTTGTTTCTACGCAATTATTAAAATCATGACCACAACATTACAAAGACGCGAAAGCGGCAATGTGTGGGAGCGCTTTTGCAACTGGGTGACCAGTACTGACAACCGTATTTATGTCGGTTGGTTCGGTGTACTAATGATCCCGACCCTGCTTTCGGCGACCATCTGCTTCATCATTGCCTTTATCGCTGCTCCTCCTGTTGATATCGACGGCATCCGCGAACCTGTTGCCGGTTCTCTCATGTTCGGCAACAACATTATGTCTGGTGCGGTTGTGCCTTCGTCTAACGCCATTGGCCTGCACTTCTACCCGATTTGGGAAGCCGCTTCTCTCGATGAGTGGCTCTACAACGGCGGCCCTTACCAGCTGGTCGTATTCCACTTCCTGATTGGTGTGTTTGCTTATATGGGTCGTCAGTGGGAACTGTCCTACCGCCTCGGTATGCGCCCCTGGATCTGCGTCGCTTACAGCGCGCCTCTATCAGCGGCAACAGCAGTTTTTCTGATCTACCCGATTGGCCAAGGCTCCTTCTCGGACGGCATGCCCCTCGGCATCTCCGGAACCTTCAACTTCATGATTGTGTTCCAAGCCGAGCACAACATCTTGATGCACCCCTTCCACATGCTGGGTGTGGCTGGTGTGTTTGGTGGTTCTTTGTTCTCCGCGATGCACGGTTCACTCGTGACCTCCTCCTTGGTGCGTGAGACGACCGAGAACGAATCGCAGAACAGCGGCTACAAGTTCGGTCAAGAAGAAGAGACCTACAACATCGTGGCGGCTCACGGCTACTTCGGTCGCTTGATCTTCCAATACGCGTCGTTCAACAACTCGCGTTCCTTGCACTTCCTCTTGGGTGCATGGCCCGTCGTTGGCATCTGGTTCACCTCGCTCGGCGTTAGTACGATGGCGTTCAACCTGAACGGGTTCAACTTCAACCAGAGCATCATCGACTCGCAGGGACGAGTGGTGTCGACCTGGGCAGACATGATCAACCGGGCGAACTTGGGGATGGAAGTGATGCACGAGCGCAATGCTCACAACTTCCCGCTTGACTTGGCTGAATCGGAAGTTACTCCGGTAGCTTTGCAAGCTCCTGCAATCAACGGCTAATTTCTTAGAGAAAGGGAAGTTTGCCTTAGGGTAAACTTCCCATACATATAACCCTTGATTGATAAGAAACCCTTAGTTCTGCATGGACTAGGGGTTTCTACTATTTAATAGTGTACAGACATGTCTTTATAAAAGGTGATGTTCTAGACCTGTGGATGGGTAGTGGACTAGACCTGTGGAAGTAACGATGTCGTCAAACAGGGACAATCGGGTGAGGAGAAGCAACGGTACAAATGTCGGAACTCCGACTGTCCTCGCTGCACCTCTATTGAAGCGTATGCCTATCGAGAATTTTTACCCGAAGTTATCTTAATGTGAAGCAAAGTGAATTGGGTCTTGATCCCGCCGATGTTGGGCTGAAATGGGGAGACCTTGCTCATCACCTGCTAGAGCAGCAGTTTTCTCCAAAGCCTCCCTCAGCCGCTTAGCAGCATAAATTGACATATCGCGAGGTACATTGATGCGATCGCGCAAATACCGCAGCGCAAAGTCAGAGCGGGTTGGTGGTGTACAGGCTTCGCCAGTCATCATGAAGGTTAGGGCACACCGCAGGGCTTCATCAATTACCTGGTCATCGGCAGGGTTGACTCGAATAATATTGGCGCGGTGCTTGATTACTCGGTGAAGGGCTTCCGCGCGGGAGTGTTGAGGTTCTGGATAAGCAACGTCAGGTAGGCCGAGCCAAGGCCCGTTATCCACCCGATGCTTATTCACTAGCATTTGAGGTTCGCCATTCTCCCAGCAGCCTCCCATCTGGGGCGGTAAGTCATGGGCATGGGTGTGGAAGTCGCTCTGGGTGCCGCGATACGTGAAACGGCTTTCCATAGCCTCAAACCAAGCCGCCAAGTGGGGGTTGTCCTCTCGAAGTGAGTAGCCCTTGTAGTAGTAAAGGCTAGCGTTCATGCGTTCGACATAAGGTGTGAAGATCACATCAGCCGTGCCGAACTCCTCTAGAAAATAAGAACCAAGAGTACGGGCTAGGGCCTCCTCGACTTTGCCCACAACTGCTATAAATTGCTCTCGGTTGCGCTGCTCTTGCTGAGATAACATCACTGGGTAGCAAAGCCATGTACACCAGGCTCTAAATAGAAGTCGCTCCAGTTGCCGCAGCGGGAGCACTGTGTCGTCTTTCATGCCCTGTCCTAAAGGACCAAAGACCTGTTCCAGGGCGATTAAAATATCATCGCTTTCTGTGATTAGGCGTCCATCTAGTTCGATTGCGGGTAACATACCGGATGGCACCTTGCGTTTGTACCAGCTTTCTTTCTTCCCGTAGCAAAACATTGTTACTTTTTCAATGCGGTAGGGAATCTGTTTTTCCTCAAGCCATAGCCAGATCTTTTGGCAGTAGGGGCACCAAGCATGGTTGTCACGATATAGCGTCACCCGCACATCCGATTCGCTGCGGCCAAAAAGACGCAACCGAGCTTGAGCTGTGGTAGGTCCATGAACGGTATCAACTTGAAAGTTCGTGAGTGCTTGTAGCTCTGTCCAGCTTAGGGGAGCAATGGTCATGCGGGTATCCTGAATGGTCTCAAAGTTATTAGCTTACAACGGCTTGGCGATCGCTTGATGGTGGGGATGCTTCACAGAACTCGTTTGCCAACTCGATCAATGATGTTTGTGACATTGGCGCAAAAGCTGTGGATAGAGATAATGGATGCCTTCAAAACGGTAAGGGAAATCGATCATTTGTCTATCAAAATTAGTTATTGATTGAAAAATGTTTGCCGTTTCAATGGTTTGATGTGATCGAAAGAGAAAACTTGACATCATAAAATTTTCAGTTGAAGCGATCGCTAATCCTAACCTGTGAGGCGTGCTTAGAAAATTACAACTCTTTGAGCTAATTTGATGAAGCAGTTTATGAGCGAACGCCATTGATCCATTAGAGCGATAAACAGTTTTACCAATATCTCTAGAGTCAGGAATTAGACATGGGAAAATTGAGATTGTGAACAGGCTTGATAGGATGCAGACAACATTTTTATATTACTGGAGTGAATATAACTATTTCACCCTATTCTTTTTACCTCTCTCGCTGCAATCCAGCATCCTATCTTGCTTTTAAGGGTGCTGTCAGCCTATGACGTCAGATTGTTTAAGCCAGCAGCTCAAGCCTCTCGATAGATTCGGGAGCGATGAGGATCGAGTCTAAAATTAGTGTGGATTAATGAAAAAACGCTGACAGGAATTCCTTGCGATGCTGAATGTCTTACTAATTGTGGATGTGCAGATGGGCTTTATTAACGACTTCACCCATCACATTCCGCAGCGCCTCGTGCGACTTCTTCAAACCCATCAATTTGATGCTGTGGTATTTACACGTTTTATCAATGATTGTGAAGGACCGTACTCGCGGTTCTTGCAATGGCATGGGTGCGATCGCGAACCCGATACCCAATTAGTTTCTGAGTTACACCCTTTTGCTCAACCTAATTTAGTGTTTTGTAAAACAGGAATCTGTGGTCTTCCTGACCAGTTAGTGGACTATCTGCGTCAGCAATCGGTTGAGCAGATTTCTGTTGCTGGCATCGATACAGATATGTGCGTGTTGAAGATTGCTATGGATTTGTTTGATCTGGGCATTGAGCCAGTCGTCTTAATCGATTGCTGTGCGAGTACGGCAGGCTTGCAAGCCCATTTGGCAGGGCTAGCGGTTCTCAGTCGGAACATTGGTGCCCAACGGCTCAAAGAAGCGGGGGTCGGCGATGGAACGCTTGCCGCACCCTAGGTTTTGTCACGTGAGTTCTTAATTTTTCCAGGCTAATGCATGAATGCGATTGCTAGATTAGACAAAGAAGAGATATCTGCCAAGGCCGATCGCAGCAGCATTCATGACATTCCATGCAAAATAGCGACTTCAAGATCAATAACCTCAAACTAGCAAAAAAACCGAGAAAGGCGCGACATCATCGAGCAGTTTGGCTAGGTGGCATCGGCTGTATCGCACTTCTGTTTGCGGGAACGGGATGCGAACAGATAAGAGAACGGTTTCCTGAGTTCCCGAACATTGAGCCTTCACCCCGAGCGTCAACACCTCCGACTCCTGTACAATCGGCTACCGCAGCCCAGATCGAGACAGCAATTCATCAACAAATTAATCAAGTGCGTCAACAAGATGGATTGACTGGGTTGAAAACTAACGATAAGCTTGCGACGGTTGCTCGACGGTATAGCCAGCAAATGGCAGAGCAGAATTTTTTCAGCCATACCGGTTTCGACGGCACTACGCTGGTAGACCGAGTCCGTGCCGGTCGCATTTCTTATTACGCTGTGGGTGAGAATCTGTTTAAGGGAACAAATATTGCTCAACCTGCTCCAGTGGCCGTTGATGGGTGGCTCAATAGCCCAGGACATCGAAAAAATATTTTACGTCCGGTTTTTTCTGAAACCGGAGTTGGTGTCTGGAAAAAGAACAACACGTATTACATTACTCAACTCTTTCTGCGACAGTAAGTGATAGCGCTAATAGTTTCGTGACTATTAATCGATTGGGTAATGTTCTAGACGAGTGGAGCGATCGCTAAATCGGTAATTCAACTTCGTAGCGATTGATGAACAGATCAATCACCACATCATGCAACCAGTCTGATTTCTGCCCCTCTAGATTGGGCAGCAGTCATGCTAATTGGCGAAACAAATTAAAAATCAACTGAATATTCAGAAATGTCCGCAGTAATAGAACAGTAGTGAGCGCCAACCAACTGAGCGTTCACGAACAATTATGTTACGAATAACGTAAAAAGAATCAAATCAACGATTATTCAAGCAATCACGTTCAACACTAACGCTACAACGCTGGTTGAACCAATTTCTAACGAACTGCAAAAAGCAAATCATTGTCAACATTTGTCGTTCACTGGAGAACATTGACCAAGGTGATGGCACTCAAAAAAGGCGACACCATTATGTGCCATAAAATTAACTATAAGAGTATAGAGAGCGATCGCCTTTTAATCATGCGCTGCACAAATTTTCTACCTTGTATTTTTGGGCTCGTTACATATCGAAATTTGTTTAGTGAGAGGGTTATGTGTACTGCTTGCATTGCTTCAATAGGGGTTTACGATTAGGAATAGCGATGCAGTCTAACACTGCTCGTGCACTCCTATCACCGAGAAGTTATCTATTGGAATCGAGAGGTGATTTGTAGCGGTTGATGAGCAACGTTAGCCATCGCCCACCGCAACTAGGCTATCAACATGAAAGTGAAATAAGAAAGCCCTAAAGACTTTCTTGAAGATCGTAAAGAGATTACACAGGTATTTCTATGACAGCACTTTCCACTACCGATTCAATGATTGAGATTCTTGAAGCACAGCGGGCATTTTCAGGGACTGGAGCTACCAAGCCAATTGAATTTCGCTTGGAACAACTCAATCGACTGAAGGCTGCTATCTTGGAGCGACAGACCGACATTGTCCAGGCTGCCAAAGCTGACTTAGGACGCCCCGAGTACGAAGGCTATTTTGAGGTTGGGTGTTTGATGGAGTTGAATTATATCCTTAAGCATCTTAAATCTTGGGTCAAGCCTCGTAGGGTGGGGCTGCCATTAACTCAGCAACCTGGATCAGCATGGGTGCAACCTGATCCATTAGGAGTCGTTCTGATCATTGGGCCTTGGAACTATCCTTTTCAGCTATTGATCTCTCCCTTGATGGGAGCGATCGCTGCCGGAAATTGTGCCATTCTCAAGCCTTCAGAACTAGCCCCAGCCACCTCACAGGTTGTGGCTCAGTTAGTGAAGGAAACCTTTGACCCCAAGTATATTGCGGTTCTAGAAGGAGGCGTTGAAACGGCTCAAGCTCTGCTGGCACAGAAGTTTGACCACATCTTTTTTACGGGAGGAACCCGTGTGGGTCAGATCGTGATGGAGGCGGCTGCAAAACAACTCACTCCCGTCACTCTAGAACTGGGAGGTAAAAGCCCCTGCATTGTCGATCCTGATATCAAATTAGAGGTCGCTGCTAAGCGCATCATCTGGGGCAAGTATGTGAATGCTGGGCAAACCTGTATTGCGCCCGATTATCTATTGGTACATGAGGAGATTAAACCGGCATTACTAACCGCATTACAGCAGGCGATTCAAGAATTCTTTGGCGATGATCCAGCTCAAAGTCCTGATCTGGGGCGGGTTGTGAACGATCGCCAGTTCGATCGTCTGACTCATCTTCTAGAGGGCGAAGAAATTGTGGTGGGTGGACAAACTGAGCGAGAAACCCGCTATATCGCGCCGACTATTCTCAACAATGTCAGTTGGGATGCTCCGGTGATGCAGGAAGAAATTTTTGGTCCTCTCTTGCCAGTGTTGACGTACCGAGATATTAGAGAAGCGATCGCTGCGATCAATGCTCGCCCAAAACCTTTAGCGTTATACCTGTTCACACGCAATCAGGCCCTACAAAATATGGTTCTCTCCTCAACTTCATCAGGTGGGGTGTGTCTGAATGATGTGTTTTTGCAGGTTGCTATCTGGGGGCTACCGTTTGGAGGCGTGGGCAACAGCGGCATTGGGGCCTACCACGGCAAAACTAGCTTCGAGACGTTTTCTCATCAGAAAAGTGTGTTGAAGAAACCTTTTTGGATTGATCTAGATTGGCGATATGCACCTTATGCAAAGAAGCTTGACTCTTTCAGAAAGCTAATTGAATCCTGAATCTCAGCATTAATCCGTTGTGCTTATGGGATCGATCTCCAGAGACACAGGTTAGCACTTCATGGTACTAGGCTAACGAAAGCAGTTGATGCCGAGATGAAGTCTCTTACTGTCGCTGCGTTATTTGGGCAGAAAAATGCAGGACGGGCTGGAAACTTCTGCCTAAATTGAGTTTCAAAAAACTGCCGAGGATGGTCTAGAGGGCGGAACTTCTGCGGTAGGCGCAGGAGATCAAGAATAACTCTGTCGTATGAAAAGGTTATGACTACAACCATAAGCCACCCAAAATAGACAGCTTATGGTTGCAGTCACAGCCAATAGTTGAAATGTAGATGGGAAACAGGTGCAAACATACCCACTTCCCATCTACATTTCATCCTTAATTTGAAAGACGCAGCAAGCGTCGGCTCCCTTGCAAGAGCTTCCGGAGACAACTCGCAGGGTAAATGCGAAGATTCCCCAGAGACCCTGACTCAGTGCCCATCTGAAGACACCTGTCCGGTAAGCATAGTCTCCTGCATTACTCGCAACAGATCTGAGATTACGAACGCTGCCAGTACTGAGTGCAGGAAGCGATTCGGTCGCGGGTCGCGCGTATCCCCCGTATCCCCACTGGGGATCGATTTGCCAAAGGTGATTGTGGACTGTGAAATGTTAGGTGACAATGAGATAGGGCTCTTCCGAGCTTTTGGTGAAGCTGAGAAAACGATTGCTGCACTACGTTG
>NZ_JCACKG010000069.1:0-20062 GCF_059505265.1 Myxacorys chilensis
ATTCCCAAATGGAAGTGACTCTTTGCTTCGGGTCTGCTGTCAGCGCTCGCCCAATTTCAATTTGCCCGGGCGTTAACTTCTGTTGGCGTCCGCCTTGGCGACCTCTAGCTCTAGCCGCTTGTAATCCCGCTTGGGTGCGTTCTCGAATTAGGTTGCGCTCAAACTCTGCCAAGGCTCCAAACATGTGAAAGATCAGCTTGCCACCACTCGTGGTAGTGTCAATGCTTTCCTGCAGCGATCGCAACCCAATCTGACGGCTCTCTAACTCTTCGACTAGAGCAATCAAGTCCTTCAGCGATCGTCCTAAGCGGTCGAGCCGCCAGACTACAAGCGTGTCGCCTTCCCTAGCATAGGAAAAGGCTTGCTTCAGACCAGGACGATCCGCTTTAGCTCCACTCATTTTGTCGGTAAAGATTCTTTCACACCCTGCATTCTGGAGTGCATCGTGTTGCAGAGCAAGGTTTTGATCATCGGTTGAAACTCGCTCGTATCCGATCTGCATAGCAGGACTAGCTCTAAAGTACGGCTACTGTATCAGAACTCGTTAGCATTACCCTGATCTGAAACATAGATTAATTGACGTGATTTATTACACCTTAAGTGATGTGAAAGGGTTGATCTCTCTTAATGGAGCAAAGTGTAAAAGAAAGGAGCCTTTGAGTGACAACTTCAGCTGGCATGCCTCACATGGGGTTCAATTAAAGAACGAAGGTTTTCAGAACAGGTGAAGCACACTCAACTGCCAAGGGTATCAAATGATGAGTAAGAATGCTGATTATTCCATTGCAGTTGAAGCCCTAAAAGGGGATGAAACGCTCGCAGGAGTAGCGGAGTTACGACAGAACAAGTACTTGAACAACGTGATTGAGCGAGATTATCGGAATGTCAAGTGAATTTTGAGACTGATGATGGGATTCAAGTCGTTCAACACTGCAAGGAAAACGTTGAGAGGGGCTGAAGCCATGAATATGATTTGGAGAGGACAAGTAAGTGGAATCAATGAGGGAATACTGTGTCTGAAGCAAAATTCATCGAAGAACTCTCCGGAGTTGTTGCTTAAGGCAATGCGAACAACATATATCGTTTATCACTCAAAATTATTTGCGACAGAACCCTCAATTCTGAATTTACGGGTATGTTCAGTATTAAGCACGATAATCCTCCAACATTCAGCGTTGCTCAACTTTATGCAGCAACTTTCAAGCAAGTGATTTCTCGTCAATCCTCAAAGTGTTAGTGCAGTTCTTCTCGGTATCGTTTTGCACTGGGTTCATGTTGCTTGGGATGGAAGTGTCTTCGGGTGGGTTCAAAGGCTGAAAGGAATCGTTGCGCTTGCCCTGGCGATTTAAATCGTCGCATTCGTCGCTCTCGCACTCGTGTAGGTTGATGCAAATTCTCGGCTCGACTATTCAGTCCCTTATGTTGTCGATGCTCGCTTAAGAAATGCACTCTCAATGATTGTCGGCTTAATATGTGCGATCGCACCTCGCCTAGAAAGTGCAATCGCATTGGGTCTACCTCTAATCCAGCACTGAACTAACTTCAAATGCGATTCTCTGCTTTCCATCTCCGCATCAACTCTTCTGATGCCTCAAAGTGCATTGAATCCTCTCTTGCTCTTGAATATCCAGCCCCCCAGTAAAAGCCCTCCCGATGAAAATAGGGATACAATTCGTTGAGACCGACTTGAGTTTTACCGTCGCCTCGCTTATCGAGCTTGCGGTTAATCTTGATATCGATCGCGGTTCCCCAAGAGTGATTCGAGAAATTTGAGCCACCCCGAACTTTGCGAACACAAAGCATTCCTGCGGTTCCAATCTGCCGATAAAGCTCTGGCTTGTCTCGTTTAACCTGGGCAAAAATTCGATCGAGTGCTGCGATCGCAGGCTTAAGACCTGTTGCTTTCAACGGTCCTACATTTCTTGTAACAATGAGCCGCTTGATTTGAGGATTGGTAAGGTCAGAACAATTCTCAGTCAATCTACCCGGTTTACCAAGCAATTTAATCATCAAATCAGCGTCTGGTGAGGTTAAATTTTGGTTAATGGTTGCACGCGAGGGAGTCGAAATGAGCCGGGTGTAATCGACAGCAAGTGCCTGCTCAACGGATATACCAGCTAGTACAAGAAGAGAGGTGATACTAATAGCAGCAGTAGTAATGCGATCGGAGTTTATGAAACTCCATTTAGTGAATTTAGCGTTCATTGTTTCTCCTGAGTTAGTAGCAAAGAATTGACCTCAATCAACAATGCTCGATGGGGCATATAGAGTTGTCGGGAAATAGAACAAGAAATCCTTGAAAGTTTCATGTATCAACCGCTTCCGCTAATTCTGCTGAAAATCGCCGCAACCTATGTATGTTTAGCAGGACTTTCAGCTCTTTTTCCTGTTATTACCCGACAACTCTAATCAGTTAGGGCTTAAGAGCACTTGTTTTGGCTAGTAACGTTCCGCCATGTTTGACCGTTCTTGCTTCCGTAAGTGACACTGTTGAAGATGGGCTTGACTCTCTCAGACCCTCTGTATCCCCAAGAAGCTTTTCCATCCTTGTTCGAGTCATAACCCAGTTCAAAATGGAGATGGGGATGATTGTTGGCTGTGGGTCCAGTCCTGCCGACCTTTCCGATCACAGTTCCCAACTGAACTCCTTGTCCAACCCGGACATTGCGCGACTGAAGATGAAGATAGGTCGTAAACCAGCCGCCCCCATGATTGATCTGGATAACATTACCCGCGTTTCTGTGTTTGAAGGACTGGTTAACCGTTCCAGCCGCAGGAGCAAGAAGAGTCGCACCATTAGTACCAACTTGCTTAGGCTCTCTCACCATATCCAATGCAGGAGCATGTGCCCAAGTATCCAGTCGCCATCTCTGCTGGCAGGAGAATGGCAATTGCAAGTTGGGTTTGCGAGCTGCTGCCGCTGTAGGTTTGATTGACTCTGGTGTAGAAAGTGTTCCTTCCTCTGGGGAGGCTGTAGGATTGGTTTCTTCTTCTTGTGTTGATTCCGATGTAGAAGGTGTCTCCTGGGAAGGTGTGGGATTGGTTCCCTGCTGAGCAAAGACAGGAGTAGCAGCCGGAGTGACGACTAAAGCTAACCCGACTACAGTAGCGGAAAGCGATTTAAGGTTCATATTTAGTTCTCCAAGTTTTGGTGTTTGAGCCATTGTTTGATAGAGAACAACGGCAAGTTTTAGCATTTGCAAAGGAATTCAGTTCTGCTGCTGAGGCAATTTCCATGCCTCTGTTGATGAATCAGACCTGAGTTGAAAAACTCTGAAAATTAGGAACAGGCAGATTTGCTAAAGCAAAACTCTGACCTCAGCAAAGGCTTCAAGGCCATGCGTCTTTGCTTCTGTAGATGTAGTTTGAATCATTGTTTCTAGTGTCATGATTTGGTTCCTGAATACATTTGCTTTTGTGAAACCAGTACAAGTTTCATGACTCCATCAAAGCGATGTCGTGGCTGAGTTCATGCCTTAAAATGATCGACTTAGGCTGACTTATGTGCTGCTTCTGATCGAGTTCCAAAACATCAGAGACAACAGAAACATTCACATCCTGTTTTTCCTTGCTCAGCCTTTTCTAATGGCGAGGGTTTAGTAGAACGCTCAAATCCGATTTTTCGTGACTTGAGGATAAATCTTCTCTACCTTCTGAGTCAGAGAGCCAAGGTGATATCCGTGGTCTAATAGAATCGTGATTTTAGGAATATTGACGGATTTGCTTTAAAGTCATGGATGTTGAGCTTCAGCATTTCTAGCCATCCCGAATCATCGCTTAGGTTGGCTTTGGTTCAATCCAACAATCAGCAAGGTGTCCTTATCCTTGCGACATAAAGTCTGCCTGCTGCCTCTGTTCGTCCTTAAAAGCACTACCCGGAATCCATCAAAGGGTCCGTGTAGCTCAAGCAAAGCCAATTGAAGCAGTTTGGGAATTACCGCTCAGATAAGGTGAACAGCACTTAGGAGGTTTGGCAACACAACTGGCGTCTGAACGATTTCATCCGAACTTTAAGAAGCTGGTAAAAATTGTTATGCCACGATCACTGAAAGTTCGCCAAGATTGCATCGGCTCCATTAAGCTCTCGGTGAGGTTTCTGCGTCATGATCCTTCAGGTTTAATGGAGATGATATGGTAGGCCCATCTGACAACCGTAGTATCAGCATTCAGGAAAGTGCGATCGACAGCACACTGATTTCTGGCAATGGCAATCAAGTCATCATTTATAAGTATCAAACCGAGCGCAGAGAATCACCTACAGCTCAGGCTGAATCGATTTCCACAAAATCTTTGGGTGCAAATCCTTACAAAGGGTTGCTGGCGTTTCAGGAGACGGATGCTGATCGCTATTTCGGTAGGGAAACAGAAATTCATATCCTTTGGGAAAAGCTTCGTAGCCTGTACGAAAGCGAAGCAAGTCGACGACTGTTACCCATCTACGGGCCTTCTGGATCAGGAAAGTCTTCTTTGGTGCGAGCCGGTTTGATTCCAGAACTGGCACGACAACCATTACCAGGGCGGGACAGAGCTCAGGTTGCAGTCTTAGTGCCAGGTGTGCATCCGTTAGAATCCTTAGCAACAGTCTTAGCACGTGCTGTAACGAGAGATGTGGCTCCAGTCGCTAAAACACGGGAGTTTAAGGCCGAATTGCAACAGTCCAATGAGGAAGGCGAGTACGATGGATTGCGCCGAATTGCTTCTGCCCTGCCAGCAATCACAACGTCACCCTTGATCGTATTGGTGGATCAATTTGAAGAGGTTTACTCGCTTTGCGAAAAGGAAGAGGAACGCAACGCATTCATCGCTAATTTACTTTACGCCGCCGTTGATCGCTGTCGGCAGGTTTTGGTCATTGTGACCTTACGGAGTGACTTTTTAGGTCAGACACAGGAAGACTCCCAATTAAACCATTTGTTTTCATCACAAGGATTCCTGGTTCCGGCGATGAGTGAAGAGGATCTGCAAGTCGCTATCGCTAAACCGGCTGAACAGGCAGGATATACACTAGATGGAGCAACAATTCAGTTACTGATTGAGCAAACAGAAGGACGGGAAGGAGCCTTGCCCCTGTTACAATTCGCCTTAACTCAAATTTGGGAAGGGTTGATAGCAGGAGTTGCTCCTGCCACGACGCTAGAGCAAATTGGTGGAGTGGGTGGTGCGTTGGCAGGAGAAGCGCACCGGGTGTATGATGAGCTGACGGAAAAGCAGAAGGTAATTGCCCGTCATATCTTTTTGGGTCTGATTCAGTTGGGTGAAGGGACCCGCGATACTCGTCGTCGCGTTGGGCTAGACCGTTTGCGGGCGCAACAGGATGATGAATCTGATTTTAGAACTGTCCTCAATCGCTTTTCGGCTCCGGGTGTGCGACTGATTACCCTTGCAGCCGCTGGTGAGGAAACAGATACAGCTGAAGTAACCCATGAGTCATTATTTGAGTACTGGCAGCAGTTAAACGTTTGGCTAAACCAGGGTCGGGATGATCTTCGGTTTCAGCGGCGACTTCAGGATGCAGCTCAACATTGGGACAACCAAGATCGCCCGGAGGGATTGCTATGGCGTCCTCCTGATTTGGATTTGTTGAAAAAATTTTATCAACGAGCCAGTAGTGAAATGACTCCATTAGAACTGGAGTTTTTTAGGGCATCCGATGAGGCAATTGAACGAGGCAATCGAGCAATAAAACGTCAGCGACGACGCACAATCGTTGGATTAGCTGGCGGTCTAGTTAGCGCATTAATTTTGGCATCGATCTCTGGGGTAGGATGGTGGCGTGCTGTTGTTTCTGAAACGAACACTCGACTCCGCTCACTAGCAGTTTCATCCGAAGCGCTTCTTAACACAGATAAGTATCCATTAAAGAAGTCAGCAACAAAGGCCGAGATAGAGGCAAGAGCAAAGCATCAGATGGACGCGCTGATTCCTGCGATCAAAGCGGGCAAGGAATTGAAACATGCGATTGGCGTCGAATCAAGCACCAGAATGAAAGTGTTAGCCACATTGCAGCAAGCGGTTTATGGGAAATCAAAAGGAACGGAAATTAACTTGCCTGAGTGTGAACTAAGTCGAGGAGGCGTTTCCGTCTTGATAAGTCGTGATGAAAAGACGATTACCTGTACAAGCCATGACGGAACCGTGAGGCTTATGGATGGTAGCACGGGGCAAAAGCTGAATACTCTGAAAGGTAATTCAGAGTGGATTAATGATGTTCGCTTTAGTCCGGATGGTAAAACCATCGCCTTTGGGACGGCGGAGGGTAATGTAAAGCTTTGGGATCGCAAAACTCGTCAAGTCATTAAAACTCTCAACGGAAATCCCAGTGAGGTGAATTGCTTGAGTTTTAGCGCGGATGGTAAAACTCTTGCGGCAGGCAAGTTTGACGGCACGATTAGTCTTTGGGATCTGGCAACAGGAGAGGAGCTTAAAACCTTAAATGGGCATTCTTCGAAAACTGTGAAACAGGTGTTTTTCAGCCCAGATAGTCAGACAATTGCCTCCATCAGTTTTGACGCTGACGATAGCGCATTAAAATTGTGGAATTCCCAAACTTTCAAAGAACTCAAAACCATAATAAAAGACAGTTCTTCTTTCGACTCCATAATAAGAGATGCTCGCTTTAGTGCTGATAGTCGAACGATTAGTTACGTCAGTGGATTCAAAACAGTGACGGTCTGGGATATTCAAGCTGATCGACAAATTAGAACCTTTGAGGTAGGTGATAGCTCCTTTCTCAGCCCCGATGGAAAGATAGTCGCCTCTGGTCTTGCTAAAGTTGGAGATAATACAGTCATTGTGCGAGATGCTTCAACGGGTAGTATCCTAAAAACTCTTAGTGCAAAGTCAGGCAAAGTCAGTCCTCGCATATCAAAATATGACGTCCATGGTCCCTATAGCAGAGTCAGTCAAATTGGCTTCAGCCCTGCTGGCAAACTGATTGCAGTTGCCAGCAGAGATCATACAATGACTCTGTGGAATCTCAATACAGGCGAAAAACTTAAAACGTTTGAGGGACTATTAGACTGGACAGGTAGCATCAGCTTTAGTCCAGATGGCAAATGGATTGCCACATCAGGAGGATCTGATGATAAGGATCAGGCAGTTCAACTCTGGGATATCTCGACGGGTAAAGAAGTAAAGACTTTGATTGACGAGCGTGCGGTATTTTTTGGCGGAATTGGTAGAGATTTACACTTTAGCCCAGATAGCCAAATGATTGCTGTAAGTAGTAGTAGGAGCACGGCAACAATACAGAATATTCCAACTGGCAACGCACTAGAGATTTTCCCAGAAACAAGTTCCAGTCAGGTGTCAACTGTCCGATTTAGCCTAGATCATAACCAGGTTTCCACAGCTAACCCCGATGGCACCATTAGCTTGAGAAATAGCCAAACCGGTAAAAATCTCGCAACGCTCAAGGGACATTCGGGTCAAGTGAATGATATCAATTCAAGTCGTGATGGTAAAACCATTGTGTCAGGTGGAACTGATGGCACCATCAGAGTCTGGGAAAGTGCTACAGGCAAACAACTTCATCAGCTTGAACCCCAAGCTGGTGAAATTTTCAGTGTTAGTTTCAGTCCTGATAGTCAGATGATTGCAGCCGCAAGTTCTGACAATCGCATCAGATTGTGGAGTGCTGCCGATACTAGAGAACTTAGAACACTTCAAGGAGAATCTCAAGCTATTCTTCAAGTCGGGTTCAGCAGTGATGGGCAACGAGTGTTTGCCAAGAGTAGTGACGGTTTAGTGGAATTCTGGAATACCAATACAGGACAAAAGCAGGAAGGCATCAGATGGGAGCGCAGCTTGATAAGTACCTCTCATCTCAGCAACGATCTCAAATCAATCTTGACGGTTGATTGGAATGGAGCAGCCAGACAACGGGATCTGGAAACCGGAAAAGAAATTGAAGCGTTCAAATTTCGCCTTTTTGCTGCAACCCGTGTGCACATTAGCAATGATGGCCAATTGCTTGCTGCTGCTATAGCTAGTAATGACATGAAAATATGGAATATTAAAACAGGAGAGAAAATTCAAACGTTAAGAGAAAACTTAGATTCGATTGAACGTATCCAGTTTAGTCCTAACAATAAAACAATCGCAGTGCGTGACAAAAATAACACAGTAGAACTTTGGGATGTGAAAACTGGACAAACGATTAAGACGCTTGAAGGATATCTCAAGAAATCAGCAAAATCAATTAATAGCTTCGATTTTAGTCCAGATAGCAACATCATTGCATTTGCAAACAAAGATGGCACTATTAGCTTATGGGATCTTACAAGGGAGCAAGCAGTGCAGACTCTCAAGCCGCATTCTGGGGAAGTAACTAAGGTGAGTTTTAGTCCAGATGGTAAGACAATCGTTTCAGAGAGTATTAGTGAAATAAAACTATGGGATACAATCACAGGCCAAGAAATCAAAACTTACTCTGAACTGTCCAGCACATATGGCTCATCCATTAGTGACGATGGTAATGCGATTATGCTAGCTGACCTTGGTAAAATCATTGTGTTAAACCTTGATCTCGACGATCTATTGAGTCGAGGTTGTAATATCTTACGTAATGATCTAAAGACCAATCCTAATATTAGTGAGCATGATAAAAAGCTCTGTGATGTTTCTTAAACCGCCGAGCCTTGTCTAACTTTGAAGCGAGCTAATTCATCACACTATCCTCCCTGACGTTTCCAAACTTCTGCTAAACGCGCATGCAAATCTAAAATTGCTCTACATTGTGGTGTGTGCAAGAATTAGTCAGTGGTGAGGGGAAAGCCTAAATCCTTGCGTCTAACTTCTCTATGTCCACCTCGTCTCTGTTCTAATAACAGCATTTTCTGCCAAAGATACCCTATCCCATACATGGATGGTATTGTCTATCTATTCCGTATCTTCTTTGTTTTTCGATTCATTTGCTTCTGTTTCTGGCTGAGTTCCCTCATTCCGCTTTTGCACTTCTCCAGCAGATCGCCCCACCACCCCTGGAGAACGATCGTCATCCGGATCCGACGATTGGGAAGTGGGATTTGACACAACTGGCTTTCGGATGACCGGCACATCCGTAGTCTCTGGTGATGTAGACCCAGTTCGACCCACTACCCCCGGAGAGCGATCATCATCTCGATCCGAGGATGTTGGCCGCTGCTCTGAAACAACCCGCTCCCTCACCACAGGCGTCTCCTCTGAGGAATTGGGCAATTGCGAAGCTGTATCTGGAGCTTCAGCATAACCCTCGTCTGCTTTAGCCGCATCTGCTGAGGCTGCTTCTGTTGGTTTGTTCGTTTCCTCAGTCATGTTCTATGGCTCCTAGTGCTTTCAACGTTGTTTTCTGAGCGGTTGTCAAACCGATCGCATCTATAATTTTCATCCCCTCATAGGGACGGTACATTTGTAACGTTCTCACACACTCTCCCGTTTTCACCTTCCAGAACCAAATTCGTTCATCCTTACCTGCACTGACAATCATTTGTCCATCTGGGCTAAACGTTACCGACCAAACGACCGTGCCCTGTCCCTGTAACGTCCTCAAATGGTTGCCCGTATCAACCTGCCAAATCCTCACCGTCTGATCATCACTGCCGCTGATTAATAGCGTCCCATCTGGGCTAAAGGCGATCGAGCGGACTCGATTCGTGTGCCCTGATAGGGTCCTCACGCACTCCCCGGTTTGGCTATCCCACACCTTAATCGTCTGGTCTGCACTGCCACTGGCAAATCGCTGACCACAAGGGCTAAACGCCACTGACAGCACCCAATCCTGATGTCCCTGCAGTGTCTGTAAACACGTTCCTTGTTCCAGATTCCACAACTTAATCGTCTGGTCATCACTGCCGCTAGCTAATAATGACCCTTGTGGAGAAAACGCGATCGACTTTACCCGATGCGTATGTCCTGTTAACGTCTGCAAACATTCACCCGTGCGCCAATCCCAAACCTTGATGGTCCGATCGTCACTTCCACTCGCTAGTATTTCGCTCCCTGGGCTAAACTGCACTGATTGCACCCAATCTTGGTGCCCCGATAGCGTTTGCAAACAGTCCCCGGTTTGAGCATCCCACACCTTAATCGTTTGGTCATCACTGCCGCTCGCCAGAATCGGAGGATGGGTACTCTGTGGCGCAACTGCAACGGCTGACACAATATTCTTGTGCCCTGATAAGGTTTTAGAGCATTCTCCAGCGGGCACATTCCACAGTCGCACCTGCTGGTCTTGGCTACCCGTGACTAGCCATTTACCATCATCACTAAAAGCAATTGCTGCAATCCAGTTACTGTAAGCTTCTAACGTTCTCAAGCATTTTCCTGTTTGCGTATCCCAGAGCTTCACAACTTGATTCTCGCTGATGCTAATCAACTGGGGCTCGTGGGGATGAAATGCCACCAGCCAAACGCGATCGCGATGTTCCTGCAAGGTTTGCAAACATTGACCTGTCTCTACCTGCCATAGTTTCACGGTTTGATCTTCGCTCGCTGTTGCCAGCATCTGCCCATCTGGACTAAAGGCCATGGCCCATACCTGACCGCTATAGTCCAAAGTACCGAGACAGTCTCCTGTTGCCACCTGCCAAAAATTCACTTGGTTGCCGTTGCTGCCTGTTACTAACGTTTGTCCATCGGGGCTTAATGCCACTGCCAACATCCAGTTGACTTGCGTCTCAATGGTTCGCACACATTGACCGGTGGGAATATCCCAGAGCCGGACAATGCAATCATCTGCACTGATCAACGTTTGACCATCAGGAGAAACCGTAACCCAGAGGACACTTCCCTGGTGTCCCGGTAAGATCTGAAGGCAATCACCCGCTTGCACATCCCACACGCGCACCGTTTGGTCATGACTGCCGCTCACCAAAATGAGCGGCTCAGAACTCGCAGGTTCGCTGGATCCAAAACTCACCGACTGCACCCAGCTTGTATGTCCATGCAGCGTTTTGAGACATTGCCCCGTCTGGACATTCCAGAGCCGAATTGTGTGGTCGTAGCTACCGCTCGCTAACAGCGTTCCATCCGGACTAAAGGCGATCGATTGTACCCAAGCAGTATGTCCCCTGAGTGTGATTAACGGCTTACTTTCATCAACCTGCCACAGACACACCTCACAATCAATTCCGGTTGCAAGCAGCCTTCCATCCGGACTAAAAGCGGCGGATAGAATTCCACCCAGTGTTTGGGTAAACACCGAGCGGCTCAAATTTGCGCCTGTGAAATTCACCTGATGCAGATTCGTTCCCTGAAGGTATGCCTGCCAAACCGTTAGGCGAGAAAAATCATAGTCGCAAATCTCAAGCTGCAAGTGTGCCAGAAGATTGAGCAAATTTCCGGCGGCATACCCAGGTTGTCGGGGCGCTTGCTGTAAGCTCAACAGAATTTGTTTTAAGTGGGATTCAATTGCCTCTAGGCTACCTAGCGCTGCTAGCAGCCGATCACCCAGAGGTTTGAGGATCAGACGCACCTGAGCATTGCGTAAATAGTCTTTCGTCTGAGCTTTCATCAATGCATGAGAATTGAATAGATCAATATTGCCACTGATGATTTCTGAAGTAATTTGCTCAATCAATCGATCGGTGACATATTCCATCACTACAGGTTGTTGCGTAAAAGTGGTCGATTGCTTCTCAATCAGAGATCGCAACTGCAATGACTCCAGCGCTTCTAATAGCGATCGCGGCAGAATACTGGGAATCATGTCCTGCTGTAGCTCAGGAATGGAAACCCACTCACGTTCAATCGCGAGCCAGTACATAATGTGCTGTTCTAGGGGAGGCAAGCGTTCAAATTGTTGATCCAGTAAGTCAGAGATATCACCAAATACCGCTGTCCCCTGAGCGAGGAACTGCGCGATATCGCCATCAAACACGTCTTGAATGGTAGTGGCAGCAATCTTCAACGCCAGCGGATTTCCAGCATAGTGATCAATTAACGCTTGGCTCGCTGATTCTGAAACCGAAACTACTTTTTCTCTAAGAATTTCTTGCCCCTCAGCTTGCGCTAGTCCTGAGAGCCGTAGCGAGCGTAACGGAGAGCCTGCTCCTTCTTTTGCCCCTAACCCACGCGGTTTTTCTCGGCTCGTCAAGACTAAACAGCTCTGGTGTTGAGCTTCCCAAAGGCATCGGAAGAGCTGCCCATAGCCCTCGTAACCATCTCGGTAAGCTCCAGCCCGCTCATCCCTGCGCAAAACCGACTCAGCATTGTCTAAAACCAGCAGACAGCGCTCTTGACGGAGATACTCAAGCAAGCACAAAACTCGACCGTCAATTGTTTCTGGCAGATGGGTTTGCTGTTGCTGAGACAGAATTCGGATCAACTCCGCCAACAAATCTTGAATGGGAGGAGCGTTACGCAACGATCGCCAAATTACAACGACAAACTCATCTTGAACTTGCTTGGCGAACTGAACCGATAGCGTCGTCTTTCCCATCCCGCCCATGCCGATTAGCGTAATCAGGCGACAGCGTTCTTCAACCACCCATTGCTGTAGTTGGGCAAGCTCTTGCTCTCGTCCGTAAAAGTTGATAATATCAACTGCTTCACCCCAATTCCGCTGTTTTCGGGCAGATAAGCGATCGGTTGGAGTAACGATGCTTTGAGCAGCAATAGATGGAGAGGATGCAGGATCAGGTGGGAGTTCTCCAATCTCCTCGCATTCTAAATTCAACTGAGAGCAGATTTCAGCAATTCCTTGGCTGTCTACAGACAGCCTTTGGCATATTTCTTCAAAAACTGCTCGGTCAACAGGTTTTCCGGTGAGAAAATTGACAACGGTCGATCGAGATAGGCTCAGCTCTTCGGCTAACGCTTGCTGGCTAGGAAAGCCATTTCGTCTGACCGAGAGCTTAATGGAGCCGATGCAATCTTGGCGAACTTTCAGCGATCGTGGCATAACAATTTTTACCAGCTTGTTAAATTTCGGATGAAATCGTTCAGACGCCAGTCAGTTATGTTGCGAAACCTCCTGAGTGCTGTTCACCTTATCTGAGCGGTAATTCCCAAACTGCTTCAATCGGCTTTGCTTGAGCTACCCAGGATCTTTGGTAGATTCCGGGTATCGCTTTGAAGGACGAACAGAGGCAGCAGGCAGACTTTGTGTCGCCAGAGGATAAGGCCACCTTGCGGATTGTTGGAATTAAATGGCCTCCTGCCGCTGATACGCTTGAGTTTCCCTTCTGTACCCATTCAACCAAAGCCAACCTAAGCGTTGATTTGGGATTGCTAGAAATGCTGCAGCTCAACATCAATGACTTTAAAGCAAACCCGTCAATATTCCTAAAATTACGACTCTATTAGACCACGGGTATCACCTTCGATCTGACTCAGAAGGTAGAGAAAATTTATCCTCAAGTCAAGGAAAAACAGGATGTGAGTGTTTCTGTTGCCTCCGATGTTTTGAACTCAATTAAAAGCAGCACATAAGTCAGCCTAAGCCAATACATAAGTCAGCCTAAGTCGATCATTTTAAGGCATGAACTCAGCCACGACATCGCTTTGATGGAGTCATGAAACTTGTACTGGTTTCACAAAAGCAAATGTATTCAGGAACCAAATCATGACACTAGAAACAATGATTCAAACTACATCTACAGAAGCAAAGACGCATGGCCTTGAAGCCTTTGCTGGCGTCAGGATTTTGCTTTAGTACAGCTGCCTGCTCGTAATTTTCAGAGTTTTTTAACTCAGGTCTGATTCATCCACAGAGGCATGGGAATTGTCTACAAGCCTCAATGTATCGACTTTTATCAGCTTCCTCTGCATAACACCAAAAAGCAGACGTGTTGAATCAGGGAAGCGGGCAAACCGTTTGTCACTCAGCAACGAAAACTTTGTCTACCTCTACATTTAGGAGAAAAAATGCGTTTAAATAGCTTTCGGATTCCTGCCGCAGTTATTGGACTAGCTTTACTCGTCACTCCGGTTGTCACTCCTGCCCCTGCTTCTGCCGAGACGGTGGGCGGAAACGTCCCGAGTCGAGCCAAAGCGGACAAAGTGCTTGTGTATTCGGCCAATGGCTACGGCTACGCAGGCGCGACCTTCAATTGGACTGGCCCAGGCCAGCTGTCGGACATCGACCTGCTGGTGACCGACCAGAAGTGCGACAGCAACCCTGTCTGGGCCTACTTCCGCGTCAATCGCACAAACAATACGTTCTTCACCACCGGCACTAGGCGCTATGACTACTCCGGGTGCGACAAAGAGGACTACAGCACATACAACGACCTTTCACTCTCCGATGGGTTCGATATTAAGACAGTCCAGCTGATTATTTGCGTGCGCAATGGCCCGTGCCACACTGGAGGCGAGTCCGACCGCAACCCCTACTTAATTACTTAAGTAGGGGTTAATGAAAACTCCCCTCTTGCTAGGGTGTATCTGCAAAGTCTGAATGTAGCGTAATGAGTTATTTCAACCAAATAAGAATTGCTGCAATCGTCAGCATTGCTAAGTAATTATCGGCTCGTTTTTCATAACGGCGTCGAATTGACAGCTTGACCTGTTCAAGGCACTCAGCACGAACTCGAAGAGATCGAGGCATGGTAAAGAGGAATAAGGGGATTGCGTTCTGTGTGAAGCCCAAATGGGCTTTTCTCTTGGGAGTACAGTGAACAGGAAAACTGTCGGAAACTCATCTGTGAGAGGGTAGATCCTCTATCGTTGCCTGACTGCTGCTCTAAACAGCTCCGCATAATCCTTTGCGCTTTCCAGGTTCTTGAATGAGCTTGGACGTCTTTCTAGAAGCACTTGGGGCAGTTGATCGCAATCACGATCGGCTAAATGTTCTAATTTAGCAGGAAGTTTTACGTTGCAAAGAATCGGCAAATTCTTTGAGTTAGTCAGTTGAGGCTGTTCTAATCCCGTGCTGTTGAGATCAGCGGAGATTGGCGCGATCGAGGTTGGCGTTGCTGAGGCTGGCGCCGGCGCCGATGAGGTTGGCGTTGCGGAAGTCGGCGAAGATGAGATTGGCATAGCTGAGGTCGGCGTCGCGGAGATTGGCGCCGCGGAGATTGGCGTTGCTGAGGTCGGCGAAGCGGAGGTTGGCGTCGCGGAGATTGGCGTTGCTGAGGTCGGCGTTGCTGAGGTTGGTGCGGTCGAGGTTGGTGCGGTCGAGGTTGGCGCGGCCGAGATTGGCGCCGCCGAGGTTGGTGTTGCGGAGGTCGGCGTGGTCGAGGTTGGTGTCGCGGAGGTCGGCGGAGATGAGGTTGGTGTTGTCGAGGAAGGCGTTGCTGAGATTGGTGTTGCTGAGATTGGTGTTGCTGAGATTGGTGTTGCTGAGATTGGCGCCGCTGAGATTGGCGTAGCTGAGGTTGATCGTTGCCAAATTCCTGCCCTGCAGTGTTCGGCAGGTTCCAAATACTCTCTCACCTACAGGGTCAAGCCAGCTCGGGAGTGATTGAAAGTCGCTACATCCTTTAGTTAATGCCTTCACTGCCTCCGGTTTACCTGATATGTCTTTGCTATTGAGAGTTACATAGTTTCGTTGAACGAACTCTTCTCGTAAAAAGCTATCGACGACAAGCAGTGGCAGTATTAGGAAACTGGCAATCGCTGCTCGGTTGAGCCAGCACTGCTGCACACTCTTCCGCACAAACTCTGCTGCACACTCGGTCAGAGGCAAGGTCTCGGCATATTGTTTCTGAAAACTGCGAGCATCATCTAGCTGCCGTCCCTGCAAAAGATAGCCTCGCTTCTTGCCTTGCTTTTCCCATTCCTGGGCTAGAGCATTAATGCGTCGCTGCTGGCGAATGCGGTCTCGTTGTCCATCCAGCCATTCCCTGATCTGTTGCCAGTGATCTAACAATGCCTCATGCGTCACTTCTGCCACCTCTTTGCCTTCAACGCTTGAAAGCGTTAGCAACCGTGCTCCAGGCACTGAGAAGCGTCCCATCACCTCTCGCACCAATGTTGCATTGTCTTGAGCTGATACCAAGCTTTCAACAGTAGCTCTACGCCGTGTGTCCCTTGTTCCTTCTCCAAGCTCTACCAAACCGATGAACACACGTCTGGCAATATCCTTCTCCTTATCATTCAGGCTGCTGTAGATTCGTTGGGCTTCCCCTGCCAGTGCCCCGCCAATCCCGCCAATCGCTTTCAGTGTTTCAGTTGGAGAGTTGCCATGTCCCAGCCCTTCCCAGATGCGTGTCAGGGCAAACTGGAGCAGCGGCAATGCGCCTTCACGTCCTTCGGTTTGCTCAATCAAGCGATCAATAAGTCCCTCATCCAAGGGATAGCCTGCTTGCTTTGCGGGTTCTGCGATCGCTCGATGTAATTCTTCTGGCGTCATAACCGACAGGATCACACTTTGAGCAGCAATAATTTGATTGAGCAATGGATGCCGTTGGGTTTCTCCAGCAAAGTCCAGCCGCATCGTGATGACGACTGAGACGCGAGCTTCAGCAGAGGATGCCGCCTCAATCAGATTGTCAATGAAAACCGCTCGCTCATTCGCATCCTTACAAAGGGAATAAACCTCCTCCAATTGATCAACTAGGATAACTAGAGGAGAGGACTCAAGACAGGGAATGTCATTCACAATCTTCCTCAACTGATCGTGGGTTCCCTGTCCACCCGATTGCCTCAAGATTGCCTCAAACTCCGCCCGTTTTGTCGAAGGGCTAGGGTCATTCGTCGCGATGCGAGCTAAAACCCTAGCCAGTCCTTCTAACGGGTTTTTCCCTGGCTTCATAATGGCGACATAGGTTTGCTGATATCCCGGCAGCGGGCGTCGAGCGAGCTCCGGCAGTAACCCAGCGCGAGCCAGTGAAGATTTTCCAGACCCGGATGCTCCCAGGATAGGTAGCAAGCGCACAGGAGGCTTGTCCTGAACCGCTCGTTCTTGCAATTCGCGCAACCAATCCCACAATCGATCGATCTGAGCTTCTCGCCCAAAATAGACATTCGCATCTTCCACCTGAAAAGCCGCCAGCCCGCGATAGGGGTTTGCAGCTAGATGAGACGTGAAGGGCTTTGTCTCAATTTCGACCTGGCGATCAAGATGGTAGTTGTAAATCACAACTTTGTTGCCATCCCCAGACACGATCGCACTGCTGATCGCATCTCGTTGAATTGCAATATGTCGATCGTCTCCCTGATTTGTTTCACTCATGGCACAAACTCAAAACCCCAGATGGACTAAGGTCAGCAGTTTGTACCAATTCCCACCCAGCCATGCTGCTGCTTTTTCAACATGAGGACGCAGCTTATCGATCGCTTCAGCAAACCCATTGGCTTTCTGTGCGTAAGTCATTGCGCGGTTGAGAGCTTCCCCCACTTCATCTTTATCAGGCTGTGACTTCTTCAGTTCTTCTTTGGCATCATCAACCGCATTCACAATCTTGCGCGAGTCAGGAGTATCAAGCTGCATCAGGATGGGTTGCAACGCTTCCAGCACTGAAACCATATCCACCGTTTGCGGCTGCGGCAGAGCAGCGGGTTGGAATTGAACTGAGGTAGTATTATCATTGCCAGTTATAATGGCACTGCCTGTTACCGAGCCATTCACCGAGACACTTCGGTTCTGATGATAAGAAGGCATTGACGGAGTGGGAGTAGAATTTGGAAGCGCAGCGGGAGGATCTGGAGCGATCGCAGGTTCCGGAGCAGCAGTTAATCGATGTCGGTACTTCAACACAGGTACAGACACATCTGGATTATTCTGTAGGTCGATTGCATTACAGCCCAATTTATAGGCTTCCTCAAAGGAGCGGTTTGCTGCGATCGCACGATAAAAACCTTGAGCAAATTTAATTGCAGCTTTGTCACCAATCGGTTGATTCATACCCACAACACAATCAATGGACTGGTGAATTGCTTCTGCCTGAATTTCTGAATAACAAGCGTTCAGACAAACACACTGAATCGTGTTTTGCAAGATCGAGAATAGCGTTGCCAGTGCTTTGGTGCTAACCATCTGAAGTTTTCCAGACCCATTCTCCAGTACCAGCCCCTGTTCTCCGCCACCATGACCTGAGAAATGAACAATCTGCGGAGAGGATTTGAGGAGAACTTCGTGCAAGTCATCAACTCTGACTGCCCATCGCATGGTGATTTCAAACTTACTATCAGTGCTAAAGGCTTCCAACGCCGTTTGAATTTCCCGCACCTCTTCATCCAATCTGAGGCGATCGGTGTTGTGGGGATTGGCTGCAAGAATCAAAACTTTTTTTAGGTTCATTTTCTAAGTTCATTTATGATGTCATAATCAACTTCAAGCAGTTCACAGCAGATACATACTCGATCAAAGGCGTTCCGTAAACATCCGGTAATCTCATGTAGTAGTTTCTAATGTCATCACTATAGAGAACTTCACAATTGCCCCTGGATGAGTCAGCCCCAACTCCCGCTTGATCCGAACCAGCCGGCATCCTCTGAACTTGATGCTCAGAGTGAGGAAGATCTGCGCCAGAATGGGCCTAGTGGCAGCGATCGACACATTACCGTTGATGGAAATGTAGAAGGCAGCGCGGTTATCGCAGGTGATAGCAATACTGTTGTTGTACACAATCACGCTCAAACTCTATCAATCCCGCGATCATCTACCGAGCAAAAGTTGCTCAACCAGGTCAAAGCAGAGGTAGCTTCTCGTCTGCAACAGTCGTTGCACAATGCTATCTTCATTAATCTCATCAAAGATGCCCAGCCTACTCAAGTTGCCCGATTTTGGGATGCTGATGTCAAGATTGGGTCTACTCCACCCCAAGCTTTGCCAGAAAACACTACGATTTTGCAGGCGTTTGATCGGGCTGATGTTGCGGGTAGGCTACTCATTCTAGGGAAACCCGGAGTGGGTAAGACGACAACTCAGCTAGAACTGGCAAAAGCCCTATGCGAACGCTGTGAGCAGCAGTCGAATTACCCGATTCCAGTGCTGTTTAATCTTTCAACCTGGAAGACAACGACCCAATCAATACCGAGTTGGCTAGTTGCGGAACTGGACTCGAAGTATGGTCTTAGGCGAGATATTGGGGTTCAATGGCTCAAGGAGTTTAAGCTGTTGCCTTTGCTTGATGGACTAGACGAACTCGACTCGCAACGACAACTGCCCTGCATTGATGCCATTAATGAATTCATCAGTGGAGAAAGCGCACCCTCTTATCTAGTTATAGGAAGCCGCTTTGAGGAGTATGAACGGCTGAACGCACCGCTTCAGCTTAATGGGGCGATTTGCTTGCGGGAACTGACAGATCGTCAAATTCAGAACTACCTTGCAAGTGCTAATCGATCTGTGCTCTGGAATGCCATTGCTGAGGATGAGTCCTTGCTGGAGTTCGTGCGTCCACCGTTGCTTTTGAGCATGACGGTTCTGGCTTATCAGGGAAAGGCAGGATTAGAATGGCAGCGCTTACAGTCATCTCAAGCGCGACTGAACCACCTGCTAAATGCCTACATCAGGCGCATATTAGAACAGAGCGTCCCAGCTCAGGCAGGCAAGAAAAAACGCAAGCAGCAGAAAAGCTACAGCCCTAGACAAACTCGGCTATGGCTCACCTGGCTAGCTCAACAGATGGAGCGCGAGTCTCAAACCGAGTTTCTGATCGAACGAATGCAGCCTTCCTGGTTGCTAGCTGAGCCGCTTTACAACAACTATACGTACACAGTGAGATCGATCGGCGAGATGCTTTTTTGGTTGAGTGGGTTAGGTATTGGGCTGATTGTCGGGTCGATTTGGGGGCTGGGTTTGGGGCTGGGTTTGGGGCTGTTTTGGGGGCTGTTTTGGGGGTTGGGTTTGCAGTGGCTGTTTTCGGGGCTGTTGGGGGGGCTGCATTGGAGGCTAGTGATAAGGGCAGAGGTCATAACGATTTCTGAATCTATAGAGTGGTCTTGGAAAGGATTTAAAAGAGGGCTGGGTGCGCCGCGTGATTGGCTACTTACTGTGCTGGCCAGTTTGGTGTTTCTTTTAATGCCGTTATTGAGATTGCTCACTGGAGGGAGTGTTGGGTCGATTTCTGAGCTGGTTAGTATAGGGATTAGTGAGCAACTTCGTTGGCTGCTTATTATGTGGAGTATACGGCTAATGGTGGCAGGGCTAATTTATTGTGTGAGATGCAAAAGACGAGGAATGTCATGCGCGATA
>NZ_JCACKG010000070.1:0-20056 GCF_059505265.1 Myxacorys chilensis
GTCGCCTCTTTTCCTTCTTTCAATAAACTAGCCCTGCCATTGGGAGACGGTTGCCCTATCCTAAATAGTTAATAGTTGAGGCTACATCTACGACTCTCAAAGGTTTAGCAAACTTGGATGCGAAGACGCTGGAACTGATTGACAATTATTTGCAGGTGAAGGAGCAGAACAAGCTGTACAAAGATTTAGTTGACGAGTCGCGGCAGAGTTTGCAGGTACTGGGTAGCGAACTTGCCGAGGTTCTTCTTTTTGAAGCCGACAACAGTGTTGTCTCTTTCGAGAACGAGGCCGGGGATTTTTACGTAGTCATCAAGCTGCCTGAACCTAATGATAACGGTGTTTTGCTTGAGGCTGTTGTCACACGGGCCATAAAGCCAGAAAGGGCGAAGCTATATGGGGACAGCGTGTTGAGCGATCTACGCAAGGCAGGTGAGGAGTACAAGAAATACAAGGAGTCGCGGCAGAGCGCCGAAGAGAGTAAATAGGTTTTAAGCTTTGGATCAATTTATTTCGTTCTTCTGAGATCTGAGCGCTTTGGCATAAATTGGCATAAACGGATCTCAACTACGGTTTTGTGGGAGCTTTCTTTGCGCTTAATCTATTGCGTTTAATTACTGTGGAAGCGTTGGTTCTAGGCCATTTTTCTAGATAGAGAAGGGTATAGAAACCCCGCCCACACCAATTCTCCGGGTACGCAGAGTTGTTGGCCTATCCAGAGAATTAACGCGATTGAAGACTCAATAACATATCCCATCCTCATACAGGCTGGGGTTTCTGTAACCCTTCTCCATCTAGAAAAATGGCCTAGAACCAACGCTTTCACAGTAGATAAGCGCAGTAAATTAGGCGCAAAGAAAGTCCGGTGCTAAACCCAAGTCTGCAATCTGAGCTTGAATCTCACTCAAATAATTTGGATTCATGAGAATCACAATGTCGGGCTGGTAGTCTTTTAGAAACTCGGGAGAAACAATCTGCTGACCTGTTCCTGCAACGTATTTGCCTTGCTTTCGAGGATTAATATCCACAACATATTCGACATGCGCTTCATTTCCTAGCGTGTTCAAGAAGGTTACACCCCTTGCTCCTGCTCCCCAAACAACTGCTTTTTTACCTGAACGTTTGATCTGCTTAAATTGGTTTCGCCAGGTTTCAATGCGATCGCGATACCGCTCAGCAAATCCTGCAACGTCGTCCCGCGTCTGAGTTGGATCGACCCAAGGAACAGAGGATAGATGACGCGGTTCTTCAGCAGGTTTAGCTTCAATGTAGAGAAACTGCCGCCCAAATGACTCGCCAATCTCATGCACAATAAAACCGCAATTGGCAAATAAGTAAGCAAGCGAACTGTAGGTGAAGTAAGAATAATGTTCGTAGAAGATATTCCAAATATCAAGTTCCTGCATCATAAACGACATATTAGGCACTTCAAAATACAAAACAGTATCTGACCGTTGCCCAATCGTTCGTCTTAATCCTTTAAGGAAAGTTGTTAAATCCAGAATATGTTCTAACACCTGCCGACAAACAATCAAGTCTGCATCGTAGTTGGCGTAATGCTCAGAATAAAAATCTTGAATAAATTCAACCTGATGTTTAGTCTCGGATTGATTTGATGTTGGCTCATAACTTGGATCAAAACCAATGCCAGAGTTGTTGCCAAGTTGACAAAAGAGGTTAATAAAATCGCCTTTACCGCAACCAATCTCAACGACAGTTTTATGACGAAGTTGATGTCGCTCAATTAGTCGATGCGATAAAGTTTCAGCGTATTGCTGAAAACGCTGTGAGAAATGCAGTGAGTTGTCATAGTGTTGGCTGTATTCCATTAAGCTGGAATCGAATTTAAGATTAAAAGCATGACCACAATTTTCGCAGAAGCCTAAGTGCATTGCACAACGCTGAGCACTCAGCGCTTGCGATCGGGTGGTGTACAGCAACAAGCTATTAACAGGAATCGCCGGAATGTTTGCGATCGTTGTGATCTGGGTTAGGCAGACACAAACGGGACAGCGGCTTTCTAACTTCTGGTGGCTTAGAATCGGAAGAGAAACAATATCTGCGATCGTCATTAGTTCATCTCCTCAAGCGATAAGAAAACTTTGCTACAGTTACCTGTGAACATGCACCCAAAAACTAAGCACCGTTGAGGCTGCTTGTAATCTTGACGCTGTTCGATTAATTCTGAAATTCAATCTCTCATTGCTGACACTTGATTGTTTACAAGTGTGATTTGGGCTTTACAACCCTGGCTTGTATAGCAATCTTTACGCTTTGCAGCGTAAAGATTGCTTAAGTTGAGTAAGGCAATGTCAACTTAACGTTCAAAAATAAAAAGGGGAAATTCACGGTGGAGCTACCGCAGCTTGGTACTCCCCGAAAGAAATTCTTTCCACACGCTTCAAGGGAGCAAAACTTTGATGATATTGTGGTTGCCGACTTCGTTCAATGACGATCATTCTGGCTCCTACAGGTTAAACGTTGAGCAACCGCTGCAAATGCGATAAGCGGAAGTTGGTAAAACTGTTGTCTTATCACCTGAACGTAAAATTAAATGAACACTCACTTCTCAACGTCTGCCATTGGATAGATAAAAGTTAGTTCGCCAGAACGAAATCTCTATCTTTTTTGGGGTAAATGTTATGGGTCTATCGCATGTTGCTTTAATTCGCCTAATGAGGTGTATTCAATCGCAGCCGCATGAGTCGATTCCAACACCACTGGAGGCGCAACGCCTGCGTCAAATGCTTCCTTCCATCGCGAGGCACAGAGACACCAGCGATCGCCAGGTTTAAGCCCTGGAAAATTTGACCTGGGTGTAATTAAGTCATTTCCACGCGATCGGCTAAATTCTAAAAATTCTTGGGTCACTTGAGCGCAGACTACGTGAATTCCAACATCCCCTGCACCTGTGCTACATACTCCGTCTCGGTAGTAGCCCGTCATTGGGGAGATGCAGCAGACTTCCAACGTACCACCGAGAACATTTTTTCCTGAAGTCATGACCGATTTGTTTTGTAGAATGAGCTTCGTTTACTGTAGATCAAATATCTAGAGATCAAATATCTAGATCTAATGTCTGCCGGAGTTCGTCCTCCGAGGCTCTAAATCCGACCAATACCGCCGCTCCATCTTTGACAAAAAGTGGACGTTTGAGCAGCATCGCATCGGCTGAAAAGGCGTTGATCCACTGCTCGTTTGTCCAGCTTTGTTTCTCGTCACCCAACGCTCGATAGGATTGTCCAGACGTGTTTCGCATCGGCTTAGTGCCAAACGTATCTACCCAGTTTGCAATCATTTCGCGGGTCGGTGGATGGTCTTTTGTGTTGACAAACTTGTACTCTACGCCGTTAGTTTGCAGCCATTGCAGCGCTTTCTTACACGTACTGCACGTTGGAATTCCGTAAACTTCTAATGACACTTCTAACGATACCTCTCATGACATCGTGAATTGATTTTTAACTCACTTTGCGATCGCTCATTCGCGGTTTTCTCCAATCCTCTCACACCGCGATCGCAGGACGCTTCTGCACCAGTTCTACAAAGTTAGACAGAATGTCTAATCCTGCCGTTGATGATTTTTCTGGGTGAAACTGAACTGCCATCAGATTATCTTTTGAAATGGCGGCTGTAATCGTTTGAGTTCCGTGAGTAATTGTCGCGGCTGTCACATCTGCATTGAGTGGGTCAACATAATATGAATGTACAAAATAGACCCAAGACTGGCTTGAGAGCTTGCGCCAAAGCGGACTTTCCGGGCGAGTAAACTCTAGCTGGTTCCAACCCATGTGCGGAATTGTGATCCCCGGTTCTGGACGAAATCGCCGCACAACACCCGGAATAATTCCCAGTCCTGGCTCTGTTCCTTCTTCACTAGAGTCAAACAAAATTTGTAAGCCAAGACAAATGCCCAAGAAAGGTTTACCGCTTGCGATCGCGGCTTTAATCGGCTGTTCTAACTGGCGCGATCGTAGGTGCTGCACCGCCGGATCAAACGAGCCAACTCCCGGAAGCACTACTGCATCTGCCCGTTCAATCTCCCGTGCAGAATCTGTTACGGTGGGCGTTGCGCCTGCCCGTTCTAACCCTTTACACGCCGAGTGTAGATTCCCCATATCGTAGTCAATCACGGCGATCGTTGACATAGCTTCAATCCTTAGTGGCAGTACTTAAAATTGTAGTGGGTAAATTGTAGTGGGTATAGCCAGCACCACAAATGAAAATTTTATTGACATCCTTCGATACTTGGGAAGCGCATCAGCAATCCAATTCGTCTGATGATTTGCTAAACGCGCTGATTGAGCGAAAGGTGTTAACCGACGATTGTTATTTTCTCAAAAAGATTCTAGTCGATTTTGAGGTTGCCCCTCAAACAGTCATCGATCAGATCGCCGAGTTGGAGCCAGAGCTTGTGATTTGCTGCGGCATGGCAGAGTCGCGACCCTTTCTATCGGTCGAGTCAACCGGAACCTATCTAGATGAAGCATTAGTTACTGAATTGGATTTAGAGATGTTGCTTGAAGGCACGCTTTGTCCGCCTCACATTTCCCCAGAAGCCGCCACTCGTGTTAGTCACGATGCGGGCAACTTTGTGTGCAATCATCTTTACTACTGGGTACTCAAACACAATCAGGAACAGAATCCCAACTATCGTTGTCTGTTTATTCACGTTCCATTATTAACAGATGACAATCTTGAAACTGTGATTCACGACTTTTTGGCGATCATGCAAAACAGCAAGCGTCAGTTTCTACTTCTAGAGCAAAAATAAGGAGATCTGTTGATTTCTATGACCAGAATGCTCTCTCACTGTCTCTAAACCGATATGATCAGTTCCGCTCCCTTTACCGGACTCCCGCGCTTCGTAATGGTTTTATTCCTTCCGTTGACCTTGGCACAAGCAACCCCGGCTCCGACTCCTCAAGAAATTGTCCAACCCCAAGTGGTGCGATCGCTGCCGGGTCAACTTGATTCGACCCTGGTGTTTAATAGCAACAGTCCAGAAGTCGTGCAGACCGAAGGGATTTTACTCTCTACACTTCCTCCCACCGGAAAGCGCGTTCCCTCTGCTCATCTCGATCAAGCTTTTAACGGACGGTTTGACATTTTTGCTCATCACATTGCAAATGCAGTGAGCGATCCGAACAACCTGCGCTCCCTCTATCTCGGCATTTTGATCAACAATCCTGGAACGCAGCCCGTCACGATTGATGTTCTGCAAGCCGCCAGCTATTTGAGCCAGCCAGATGCGCCCTTTCTTCCCATGCCTGCGTATCAAGACAATCAAGACGGCAAGGTGTTTGCAGGGCCAGGAGGTCGAGCGGTTGGGGAAGTATTACGGGGGCAACGGCAAGACATTTTTCCGGCGCAACTGGTGATTCCGCCAGGGCAAAGTCGGATGATTTTGAATTTGCCGATTCCGGTAAAGGGTCTGACGCCGCCGATCAATGGTCGATCGACGTTGATGCGTTTACGCAGTACGGGTTCGGTATATGTCGCGAGTTTGGGCATGTTCGCTAAAACGGATGCCACTGGCGCTGAGCGATCGCCAACGCTGGAAGAGTGGCAAACCTTGCTTGATACAGGTGATGTGGCAAGTCCGAGAGATAAAACGCCGACGCCGCTCGATGCGAAAAGTGGAGCGGTGATTTATGGGCGAGTCGCAGGCGTAGCGGTGGGTTCTCAATGGACAGCTCAAGTCGTTGATCCGGGGAGTCGTTCCCTCAGCATCCCAAATGCAGGAGAGGCGTTTTCTTACGGTTTGAGTACGCTACACAAAGGGACGTTGGGGACAGGACAAAATCAAAACGCTGAGATGGTGAAGCGTTATCCTGACACGGCCTATCAAGCTCACGCAAACTATGCCATTGAGTATCGACTGAGCTTGCCTCTGCAAAATTCGACTAATCAACCTCAACGGGTTGCGATCGCGTTTGAAACGCCGCTAAAACGTGAAGACACAAAAGCAGGAATCCGCTTTTTGCAGCCTCCTGGCAACCAGACCTCTTTTCGAGGAACAGTGCGATTACGCTACAACAGCGATCAAGGTTTACCGCAAACGCGCTACATTCATTTGGTGCAAAAACGTGGACAACAAGGCGAACCGTTAGTCACGCTGCAATTAAAACCGAACGAGCAGCGTTTGGTGCAGTTTGACTACATTTATCCTCCTGATGCAACACCGCCACATGTTCTAACGGTCAAAACACTTAACTAGCTACCACAGCGGTTTGAATTTGGCAGATTGGAGGCGATTAGTCCGTGTGCGGCGATTTTTAATGCTCAGAAATCGTTCAGAACCAGTTGTTGTGTAGAGCACCAAAAACTAAATAAAAACTAGATGGCAATTCGGTTATCTTGCAAACTCTGACACCATTGAACAACTAGTTTTTGTTTAAAGATGCACGTCAACTACTTTTGAGTACTGATCGTCTCATTCATCGAAACTCATTTCTGAGTAGTGCAAATTTGAATTTACTTCGTAGAGAATGATTTTTGAATCTACTACAGTGTTCTCTTTGAAGTTGAAATTATGGCAAAGTGAGACGTGCGATCGCATGTCTCAAAAGATTCGTTCACTGATCAACGCTGCTCTAGATTGTGTAAATAGTACCTAAGTTGCCAAAAAAACTACGGTTGCAGATCGATAACAGGCTGTGTGATAAATGCAGCACAAAATCTTAGTTTTCTAGTTGCTCAGTTGGCTGGTTTCTAAAGTATTAGCAGTACTGACTCGCTAAATATTTCCTCATTCTTATAGAGTGATGAATCAATAGTGTGTTTCAATCAATTTGGCTGATTTATTACTTGACTAATTTAACTGTTATCGATCGTTTTAACTACTTAACTATATATGGTTGAAATCGTGGCTAGCTGATGTTTCGAGGTTGTGCCAATTAGGATTACTCTTTAGACCAAAGCAGTAAATGGAGTTAGCGATCGATGTCTTTCAATTCCATTGAATTTGCTGTTCTTTTAGTTATTACTTATCTTTTATATCGCGTGCTATCGCTGCGTGGTCAGAACACACTGTTATTGAGCGCAAGTTATATATTTTACGGTTGGTGGAATGTTAAGCTTCTCTATTTGATTGTTTTATCCACTGTGATCGACTTTGTTTGTGGGGCAATGATCGATGTAGGATGGCTGTCAAAGCAGAACCGCCGTTTGATCAGTGTGGTGCTGGTATTAGCAGCAGTGTTGTTCGATACGTTGCAATGGCAAGCGGTTCAACTTAGCCTTCTACCGCTCACGATCGCGGTCAATTGGGTAGATCTAGTTCCCAATACTTGGTCAGGATGGTGGGTTTTGGCGGCAACCGTGCCGTTTGTTGCGATCGCAAACTTCCTCTACTCTCGCTCAGCTCAGCTTGAAGAAGCACGCCGTCGAACCCTATTTCTCGTGCTGAGCGTTGTCGCCAACCTCTCGATTTTAGGCATATTTAAATACGCAAATTTCTTTACAAATAGCGTTGTTGATGGGTTCCGGTGGCTGGGGCTAGAAGCAGATTCGATTACGCTAAACCTAATCTTGCCAATTGGAATTTCGTTCTACACATTCAAAGCAATTAGCTACGCGGTCGATATCTACCGTGGTAGACTGCACGCCTCCCACCACTTTTGGGACTTTGCGCTGTTCTGGGTTTATTTTCCACCCTTATTAGCAGGCCCTATCGATCGCGCGTCGCACTTATTGCCACAACTGACGCACAGACGACACCTCAGCTTTCAGCAAACTAGCGACGGTATTTTTCTGATTTTGTTTGGCTTGTTTAAAAAAGTTGCGATCGCGGATGGGGTTGCGTCCTCGGTTAACGCGGTGTATCAGACCACAGGCGCGCTCTCCTGGCTCGATATCGTCGCTGCAACCGTATTGTATGCACTGCAAATCTATGCTGGTTTTTCAGGCTATTTCGATATTGGGCGCGGTGTCTCAAAGCTATTTGGCATCGAGCTAATGCTCAATTTCAATCTGCCTTACTTCTCAAAAACACCAAGCGAATTTTGGGAACGCTGGCACATCTCGCTGTCAAGCTGGTTGAGAGACTATCTCTACATTCCCTTGGGCGGCAGTCGTCACGGAACCTTCAACACCTATCGAAATTTGATGATTACCATGCTGCTGGGTGGACTGTGGCATGGTGCCGCTTGGAATTTCATTTTATGGGGAGGATATCAAGGCACTTTATTGTGTGGATATCGAGTGTTGTCGAAGACCGAAAGACGGAGCGATGATGTGGTAAGTTTTCGCAAGCGGCTGGCGTCAATTCTTGCGATCGCGATCTTTTTTGGGTTGACGTGCTACGGATGGCTGCTGTTTCGAGCGACATCACTAGAGCAAATCGTCACCTTTACAAGACTACTGATTGTAGATTTCGGCAACCTTAGTTTAGGAATGCCAAAACCGCCGCTATCTGCTTTGTTGGGCATTCCGCTGTTAGTCGGCTACGAGTGCTTAGAGTATTTCACTCGCACCTCAAAGGTGGCTCTTTGGGTGCCAACGCCTCTGCGGGCAGCCCTATATGCCACACTCATTCTAATTTTGATCATGGGGGAGAGCAATGCGCCTGTACAGTTCATCTACTCTCAGTTCTAAACTTAAGGCTCTGTCCTCCAAGACTGCAAGATCTCGCCGCTCACCGCTTCAAACGGTGATCCTCACTGGGCTGTGGACGCTGTGTTTTCTGGTCATGTTTGATGTTGCCATCAACCGATTGTTTCCCTACCCCACCGATCCGCTTACGCCTCGCCCCAGTCAAATGAACGTCTATTTTGAGTACGGGCGATCGGTTGAAGGAAAGCTGGCGCGAATGGTCGGAGCAAACGATCAGAGCAGTTCTGACCTGGCAAAAGCTGGCTGGCTCGCTCCTGCGGAGTGGAGTCCGGCGAAACTGCCTGCCAAAAAGAATTTGCTGATTGCGATCTATGGTATGTCGTTTACCGAGCAAATCTCTGAGGCAATGGAGCAGCTAGATCCTCGCCTTGCCTTTCGCCGGGTTGAGGCTCCGTCGGCTCCGCCCAATCATTCGTATACAGCATACCTCATGGATCGGGGCAGACACGATGCCGATGTTGTGATCATGGGCATTTTAGCCTCCAGTGTCAAAGCGATGCCGACCTTGAGCGCTGCAACTTGGCAGTTTGAAGTTCCGGCGCTCTATACCTATCCCCGCTACACGTTAGAGAAGGGAAAATTACAGGCAATCGAACCGAGAGTGCATACTTTAGCTGAGCTTCGCAATGTCTTGAATGATCCGCAAAGCGAGTTTTTCAAGCAGTTGCAGAGCCGCGATGCCGCCTACAGTTCGTTTTTATTTGAGAAAAATTGGCTCGATCACTCTGCGATCGTGCGGTTGGTGCGGCGAGCTTGGGCACAACGCCATCTTGATCGTCTAGAGAATGGAATTCACTCTGCTAAAGGCTTTGCTAAGGAAGAGGTTTCTGTGCTGCAAGCGATGGTGAGCGACTTTGCGGCAACGGCTCGTCAAGACGGTAAGTTCCCGATTGTGGTGGTGCTAAATGATAAAGGCTATGAGGATCATTTGATTCAAGCGCTGTTGCCCCGGTTAGGTCAAGAAGCCATTCCGTATGTTAGTACCCATGCGATCGCGCCTGCCTCAAATCTGAGTAACTTTATTGGCGATGGGCACTTTACAAAATCCGCTAATCAACGGATTGCGAAAGCTGTACTGACCGTAATCAATCAATCTGTACCTCGTAAGCCTGTACGCGGTCAGAACGTGTCCAAATAAAAAATATTCAAATAAATAAAAGTAGGGGCACCGCATGTTGTGCCCCTACGGAGACCTGTCGCCGTAATTTAGGAATAATCTAGGAAATTGATCTCACAAATCATTACTGGTCTCACAAACCATTGCTATAAAGCATCCCTACTTGCAAACTGAGTCGAAGACCTCCCTCAAACCGGAAGCTGATCGATGTCTTCGTTTGACCCAATCACCACGATCGCTGTTCCTCTACGAAGTTGAGTATCGGGATCAGGATTGATAATGAATTTGCCGTCCTGACTAAATGCGAGTAGGTTCAGCCGATAGCGCGATCGCAGCTTGAGTTCTGTGATCGTTTTGCCACTAAAACTTTCAGGAATAATCAGCTCAACGATGCTGTGTTCTGGATCAAGATCAAACCGCTCTAGAATGCCAGGTTTTGTCAGCGATCGCGCCAAATTGTACCCCATTTCATGCTCTGGAAAGACCACATGATCTGCGCCGACCTTCTTAAGCACCTTCTCGTGAATCTCTGATGATGCTTTAGCCACTACATGGCGGACGCCCCCTTCTTTCAGATTGAGTGTTGTGATGATACTCTCCTGCACATAGTTTCCGATCGCCACAATCACCGTATCTTGCTCAAAAAGTCCAGCTTCTCTCAACGCAGATGGCTGAGTCGAATCAATCTGCCTTGCGTGGGTGACAATCCGATCAGACAGTGCCTGATCGACTTTACACATATCGGTATCAACTGCCAAAACCTCGTGCCCGGCACTGTGCAGCGTACCACAGACGGCACGCCCAAATCGTCCTAGACCAACTACGGCAAATTGCTTATTCCTACGGTCGGAGCGCAAACTATGAAAGAAACCGAGTGAAGACAGATTCACAACCTTCTCCAATGCAACGAGGGGTAACCGTTACTGAGCGACACGCCAACGACACGAGGCGACCGACCGGCAACAGGGGTAGATCCGATCATAGTTTGAATGGGTCAACCGACAAGCAAATTTTCTTCAGGATAGTTTACAAAGCTAGGTTTAGAGTCACCTAAAAGCGCCCCTACCAGTAGTAAAACTCCAACCCGCCCGATGTACATAATTGGAATGAGCAGCAGTTGTCCTGGAACTGATAGATTGGCAGTTCCAACTGCTGAAAGCCCTACTGTTGCAAACGCAGAAACAACCTCAAACAAAATGCGAATAAAGTCAACCCCAGGGTCAGTTAAGGTAATTAGAATCGTCGCAATCAGGACCGTGGCAATCGATCCCATGAACACTGCGATCGCCTTGAAAAGTAGGGCAGTCGGAATCTGGCGATGGTAACACAGCACCTCTTCTTTGCCTTGCAGTACAGCTTTGGTACAGTTCACCAGCACTCGTAGGGTGGTTGTTTTGATGCCTCCGCCTGTACTGCCCGGACTTGCGCCAAGAAACATCAGCGCGATCGTAATAAACAACCCGGCGCTCGTCATCTTGGTAATGTCAATCGTATTGAAACCTGCTGTGCGCGTTGTCACCGATTGAAACCAAGCCGCCAGAACTTTTTCCGATAAATCCATGCCTTCCAGCGTTTGGGCGTTGCGAAACTCTGTCATGAAGAAGGCAATAGTGCCCGTTACTAATAGAAACAGGGTTGTACTAGTGGCGACTTTAAAGTTGAGCGAAAAGACCGGTTTACAAGGCAATCGCTTGAGGCGATCGCGCCCCCACAGATACGCCTCCATGATCACTTGGTAGCCAATACCTCCAAAAATAATCAGTCCGGTCATGATACCCACCAAGGCAGGATTGCTGGCGTACTGAATCAAATTGTCAGGCAATAAGCTAAAGCCCGCATTGTTAAAACCATTGATGCTGTGAAAGATTGACTGCCACAGGGCGAGACCGGGGCGATCGTGGAATTGGGGCAGAAAGATTGGCATCAGCAGCAGAACGCCTGTGATTTCAAAAAGCAGCGTCGTGGCGATGATCGATTGCAGCAAACCTGACAGGCCAGACAATCCTTCTACATCCAACGATTGCTGAATGGCGATTTTATCCCGCAGTCCCAATCGCCTCCTTAGAATTAACAGCAGGACGGTGGTTGCTGTCATGTATCCCAAGCCGCCAATTTGCACCAAGAAGAGAAGAAACAACTGTCCCCAGAAGGAGTAAAACGTCCCGACATCGACGATTGAGAGACCGGTCACACACACGGCAGAAGTAGCGGTAAATAGAGCAACAATGGGAGAATTCCAAGAGCCATTAGCGGTTGAGAAGGGCAACATGAGGAGCAATGTGCCAACCGTGATCACCATTAAGAAGCCTAGACAGATGGTACGCGGGACGGTCATGAGGAGTGCTATTACTAGTGCTATTACTTTAGACGAACAGGTGAATCATCAAAATAGATCATCAAAGATAACGCTATCACAGTGCGCATTCTTCAGTTCTTTAGTCTAGGGGCGGCTTTTAATTGGTCACGAATGTAATAACAGATGTAGCAAATGAACTTCTGATTTTCCTTCGTTCTTGAAGGTATTTACCCAATGGGCTACCCCTGAAATGATTGAAATTAGAGCAAAGATCTAAAGTTGTAATAATAAAGGTGTAATAGAGGCTAAACCTCGAATCTTGCTAACCCTGATGTTTCAAACGACCCGTCGCCGTCTCGCGCTCTGGTATACCACTATTACGGCGGTACTTCTGCTCGTTTTTGCCAGCGGAGTTTACTTCTACGTTCGCAGCACGTTAATTGAACGCATTGATGACACCTTAAATCACGTTGTAGAAGTCGTGCAGCGATCGCTGGTGATTCAACCAGAAGGCACTCAACTTCGCGTCAATGTAGAAGAAAGTTTTCGGGATAATGCCATTGCTCTAGAAGATGATCACATCGATTTGGAATGGATCAGCCCCCTCGGAGAAACGTTGTGGTCCACCTTTGCAGAGCCGATTTTCGTTCCGTTACATGTCAATACTACGGGTGAAACGGTTCATGTTTCCGAAACACAATTGCTGCGTCAGGTAACACAACGAGTGCAGATTGGACGGCAAGTATTGGGCTATTTGCGGGTGAGTCACCCTTGGTTTGAAGTGACCAAACCCGTTCGTCAACTCGTGTTCGATCTGAGTATTGGAACGACGATGATGATTGGCATTGTTGCTGCAATCGGTTGGTTTTTGTCCGGCATTGCAATGCAGCCGATTCGAGAATCGTACCAACAGTTAAAACAGTTTACAGCCGACGCCTCTCACGAGTTGAGAAACCCGATCGCAGTTATCCAAACCAACGTTCAAGTTGCACTTTCTGATCCAAACCCAGATCCGCAAAATCAACGTCATCACCTACAGGTAGTAGAACGCTTAACGCGACGCTTAGGGAAACTAGTAGATGATTTATTGTTTCTTGCTAGACAAGATAGTGGAATTGTCCAACCCCATTGGACGACGGTTGATCTCAGTGATCTGTTAGCAGAAGTGTTAGAAGAACAAGAAACAGTGGCGGAAGAGAAAGCGATCGTACTCTCGCTCGATCTTAAAGATGAGGCTGACTGGATGATGCAGTGCGATCGCGATCAGCTATCTCGTTTGTTTACAAATCTAATCAGCAATGCCGTGCAGTACACCCCCCAAGGCGGAACGGTTGCACTAAGTGTAACCCGTCCAAAGCGCTCTAACGGTTCTGCGTTGCAAGTTAAAGTAACTGATACTGGAGTTGGCATTGCTGAAGAGGCACTGCCGAAGTTGTTTGATCGGTTCTACCGAGTTGACTCGGCAAGAACAAAAGCAACGGGTGGCTCAGGGTTGGGGTTAGCGATCGCACATGCTATTGTCGAAAATCATCACGGACATATTCAAATTGAAAGTAAAACAAATCAAGGCACAACCGTCACCGTAACCCTACCGCAGACAGTACAAGATTTACTTTAGTTAGGCTGATTTCTCTTCGTAATGGGTAGCTTTGCGTGAGAAGGCATTGCAAAACGGCTTAAAACAGGCTTTTAATTTGAGGTACTTTGCAGCGCAAGCAACAGCTCTATCTTAGCTGACGGATCTTCAATTTATTTAGGTCATAGATCTTTCAGATAGTTCTACCTTTAGGCATATATTTTGATGGAGAAAATCTATCAACATTACTAGCTAATGCTTGACCACACTAATTGTTTATCACGCAACAGATCTGAGAGGGAACGCAGCAAACCTAACAAGTCTGATTGGTGCTGAAATCTTAACTCTCACAATTTCAACTCTCTAAGTCCCAGTGCAAACTCTACCAGCGCGGAGGAACGACAGTGCAATTACAACATTTGCCGCAATCCATTATCTCTAGCATGGCTGCTTTCGTAGCGCTGACCACCCTTGCGATCGCGCCCGCCCGTGCTGCTGACTTCAATCTCTCAGGAAAGTTCTCACCGCCACGCTCACCCGAATTTCTTCAGCTATATCCTGATCTTGCTCCGTTTGTCGGGGGTTCATTTGATGGCACTTACTCGGCTGAAGGTCTTCCCCCAATGTACGAACAAGTGATTAATTTTCCCGACTGGAAAATTAATCTTCGGAATGCTGCGGGAACCGTTCTGGCTACTAGTTCACCTACTTTGCTTGTGCCACAACCTCGAGGAGCTGCGATTGGTCCTCATTCTCGTGACCCTAACGCCATTCGCCTACTCTTTGGGTTTCCTACCGAGCGTAACAATCTTACCCTCGATATCGAGTTCCCACAGGACTTTAATGGTGAAGGAATCGCGATCGACGATGGAATCGGCGGTAAACCAGGCTTGCGAACCCAAGAAGCACTTTACTATGATGCTTTGGCTTACCAAGACACGAGTAGCACCCCAGTTCCAGAACCTAGTACTTTTTTGGGTGCTGCGATCGCGAGCGGTATGGTTTGGCGGATGAGAAAAAGAATAAGACGCTAAACAGAAAACGTTTCCCTTGGAGCAACGCAAGGGCTACTCGAATTGGGTTAAGGTCACGACCTTGAAGTCTGCCACACAACGGGTTAACCATCGCTAAAGTCACGCTCTAACTAACGCTGAGTGGCAGATTATTCAGACAGCTTGGCAAGCATTTGATTTATAGCATCTAGTGCAAACTAATCATGCCAGTACCCACAATGATGAGCGCAGTCGCAATTCCTTTTTGAGTCAATACAGTCCGGCTAATGTCTTCATACAAAAGTTTCGGGAACTTAATTGACAATAGAATTGATAGTATCAACACAAAAACCACTTGAATTCCTGCCGAGGCACTGACTAGGGAAGCAGGTGCAATGGACATCGCAAAGTTGCACAGTATCAACGCACAGAAATCGAGTAGACCGTTGAGAATTACCAACTTTTTGACATGAGGTTTCATGTAGCTGATCGTTGTAATAAACTCAACTCGATTTTGAGGAATGAGTAACAATCCCAAAAGGCAAAAAGCGACACTTGTTCTAATTAACGTGAACCCATCATAGAAGGGAAGCTCAATGTAAATTGCCCTAGCAATTAAACAGTAAATAGCACTAACAAGACTAGAAATTAGCATCAGATAAAAGGCTTTACTCGGTCTAAAGATTTCAGAAATATGCTTAACTGAAACCAAAAAACCACCTACAACTAGCATCAAAAGAGCTAATAGTTGATAGGAATCAAGCGCCTCCTGAGCGAAAACACCAGAAAATAGCAAGATAAAAAGTGGTGTCAGCCTCGATAAGGGAATAACTCTGGATGCTTCCTCAATTGCAAGTGCTTGGAAATAAGGAATTAGAATGAAGAGGTAGAGTATTCCTGCTGTCAGTCCTAATGCCAATACGTGAAAACTTGGAATAGTAATTCCTTGAACAGGAATTAAAAATAGGGGTAATACATTCCAAACTCCCATCGTAATGAGATTAACAACAGGACTTTTGATATGTTGGCTAATGAGTACTTTACAGAGTAAGTTACAAAACGCCCAAGACAAATAGGCTACTAAGGCAAATGGCAGCCACTGCATCGTCAATGCTCCTCACAGTTAATGACCGGTATCTAGTGAAATAGCTCCGGCTTGATATTTTTTGAACGAAAATGTATTGCGGTACAATTCTTGTTTTATACTGCCCACATTCAGCAAATTAATGAATTTGGAAGTCTGCTTAATGTGGATTTCACTTACACTATTCAGCATTTATTAGACGGTGTGAATCTGTTTCAGCATTAACTCAATGTTTTAATTTCAAGACTTGGTCTCAAGAAGCCAAATCTCCTCTTTTTGGTGTCATTTCAGGGGCATCAGCAGGTTATGTTTAAATGTGGGGAAAGATTTTAGGAAGGAGTGAGTTTTGCTGCCCTCTAAGTTTGCTTTGTCGCAGCATGGCTCGCTTAGGGTGGAACTAGACCGACTTGGACAGCCAGCTGCATGAGTTAGATTAAAATTGGAGAGGGTCGGACGTCAGTTTGATCCTCTCCAATTGCAGCATTCATCCGGTTTACTGAAGATAAGAGTCGATCTGATACTACGGACGTTGTAGCATTCATCCAGATTGCTGCAATTGATGTAGTGTGAGCAATTCCAAGAGCAGCTTTATGTTCTATGGCTGCGATCGCTTGGAGCTTAGCAAAGTTAATCACGGCTAGTACGGGTGCTGCTCAACTTGTAATGGAGCTACGAGGGCTTTGAAACCTTTCAACTAGCAGTTTTGTAGCTTACACAAGCTAGATTGACCAACATTGACAAAGTTTCTGTTAACTTGCTCAGATTTATCGCCCAACGATTTCTTTTTGCGCTAATGTACGAACTTATGATGGGATCTATCAACAGAATCTATAGAGTAAAATCTATAGGGTTTGGATAGAAGAGCCTGAGTAAGCTGTCTGCTACCGTTACAAAACTGCTTCAACAAATAATTTTGTTTTGGAAGTAGAAAAAATACAAAGGCAAAATGCATCTTTGGAAAAACTGCAAAGATGCACCTAATCTGATTGCTCTGTTCCCGCTCAAATGGTGTAATAACCGAACACGTAGAAGTACGGTTGAATTCAAGAACACATAAATCTGTCTTTAAGGCGATAGAAATACTTATTTAGACTGAGATGTGCCCCCGAAAAATCAGTCTAGTAGCGCCCTGTAAATCTATCGGCAGGTCGGTACTTTTGCATATGCAATTCTGTAGTCTTCTATATATTACGAGCGTAGCAAGAAAGGCAAAGTCTAAGATGTCAAGTCGAAATTTCCGTCTTGGCAAAAAACAAATTTTCCCGTAGATATTGCTTAGCTACCTTGCTGTATCTAGCAAGTAAAGCTTTCACTCGTGAAGAGGCTACCGAACCATTAACCTTGTAGGAGGTTTATATGCGGATTGCTCAAGTTGCCCCATTGTGGGAGCGGGTTCCCCCCCCCGCTTATGGCGGCATTGAACTGGTGGTAAGTTTGCTAACCGATGAGTTAGTGCGACGCGGACACGAAGTGACGCTGTTTGCAACTGGCGATTCGCTCACCCTAGCGAAACTCGAATCAGTTCACGCTCGTGCAGTGCGTCTTGATCCACTCGTAAAAGAGTATCAAATTTATGAAATGCTGCAATTGACGCAGGTTTATGAGCGTTCCCAGGAATTTGATGTAATTCATTCTCACATGGGGTGTCCTGCCTTGCCCTACGCAAAATTTACGAAAACTCCAACCGTTCATACGCTACATGGCGTATTCAGTTCGGACAATAAGAAAATGTTTGCTCATGCTCGCACTCAGCCCTTTGTGAGCATTTCCGACGCACAGCGAGAGGCTCGCCTAAACCTTAACTGTGTTTCAACGGTTTACAACGGAATTGATGTAGACAGCTATAAGTTCTATTCCAACCCCTCTGAGGCTCCCTATCTTGCCTTTTTAGGTCGGTTGTCGCCTGAGAAAGGTCCGCATATTGCGATCGAGATTGCCAAGCGCACTGGTTGGCGGCTCAAGATGGCAGGAAAAGTAGATATTGTTGATGAAGAATTTTATGAAACCGAACTTAAACCCCATATTGACGGTGAACAAATTCAGTATTTAGGTGAAGCTAACCACGTTCAGAAAAACACGTTAATGGGCAACGCTTATGCGACCCTCTTCCCGATTACTTGGCGCGAACCGTTCGGTTTGGTAATGGTGGAATCAATGGCATCGGGAACGCCTGTGATTGGGATGAATTTGGGATCTGCCCCAGAAGTCATTGCTCACGGCAAGAGTGGATTTTTGTGTGAGTCAATCGATGACTGCATTGCTGCCCTTGATCGAGTTTCGAGTCTCGATCGGGCCGTCTGTCGTCAACATGTGGTTGACAACTTTAGCGTCGAGCGCATGACCGACGGTTATGAGGCGGTTTATCGCCAGTTAGTAGGTGAACGCTTTAAACAAAATGGTCGTTTATTGAGTTTAAGTACACTATCAGATCAACGGAATTAAGAAGGTGGGTGAGGGCATCCGCCTTTTTTTGTCCTCATTTTTAGGGAATCTTCTGGCGATCCGATAGACGGCTTGCGATCGGCAGTAGCAGTGGTGGCAGACAGGCAAAAGCATTAGCCAGACAAGGTCAATGGACAGCTCCGTTTGCTTAAGAATCTGCTGCTGATCCAAGCTTGCAAGAAATTCAATGACCTGTGTTTTGTTCAGGTGAGGCAGGAGGTGTAGCGGCTTTGCGCCCTCTCCTAGTGCCTCTATGTCTTCATGAGGTGAACATTATGGTATTTGTAAACGGAAAGTCACTGGCGTCAAATGACGGTTCTACAGGGTTGCGATCGTCATTCTTTACTTCTCGATCAAACACGCCCAATCGGCAGGCGATCGCACTCATCTCGGATCATGGCGATCCGGCTGCTGAGATTGGAAAAGAAGAGGCAGGCGGTCAGAATGTGTATGTGCGGCAAGTGGGTGAAGCCCTCTCGAAGTTGGGTTGGCAAGTGGATATGTTTACCCGCAAAGCGAATGCAGACGATCCGACCATCGTGCAACACAATCCGTATTGCCGCACGATTCGGTTGAGCGCTGGGCCAGAAGAATTTATCCCGCGCGATCGCTTGTTTGAGTACATGCCGCAGTTTGTCGAGGAGTTCCAGAAGTATCAAGCCAAGCATCACTATCCATTAATTCACACCAACTACTGGATGTCGGCTTGGGTCGGGCTAGAAGTGGAAAAGACCCATAACGTTCAGCTAATCAATACCTATCATTCTCTCGGTGCTGTGAAGTATGAGGCAGTTCCCGATCGTCCTGCGATCGCGGATACTCGATTAGCCGTTGAAAAGGCGATTCTAGAACAGGCGCACTGTACGGTTGCGACCAGTCCTCAAGAAGCCGAGATGCTGCGATCGCTCGTTTCCAGTTTGGGACACATCGAAGTGATTCCGTGCGGAACCGATGTGAGTCGATTCCACGCTATTCCTAAAGCAGACGCCCGGATTCAGCTTGGCTTAAATCCGACCGATGAGGTCATGCTGTATGTGGGCCGTTTCGATCCGCGCAAGGGTATCGAAACGTTCGTGAGAGCGGCTGGATTAATCAAACAAAATGCCGTAGACACCTCTGATCTACGTTTAGTGATCGTCGGCGGTAGTGATCCAACAAAATCGGATGGACAGGAACGCCAACGCATCGAGCAACTCGTCAACCAATTAGGATTGGCAGATCACACCATTTTTGCGGGACGAGTCGGACACGATCTCTTACCGCTTTATTACACAGCAGCCGATGTCTGTGTGGTTCCAAGTCACTATGAGCCGTTTGGATTAGTTGCGATCGAGGCAATGGCGTGTGGCACTCCGGTTGTTGCCTCTAATGTGGGCGGGCTAAAGTTTAGCGTTGTTTCTGAAGAGACAGGATTGCTCGTTCCGCCGCAAGATGAGACTGCCTTTGCTGTAGCAATTGAGCGCATTTTAAAGGATGAACTATGGGCGAGAAAGCTAAGAAAACGCGCCTGCGAGCGTGTGCAACAAAATTTTAGCTGGACAGGAGTAGCAGCTCAATTGAGTAATTTATATCGACGGATGCTGGCTCAGTCGATTATGGGTGACAGCAGTTCATTCAATCAGCTTGTCACTAATGCATCGCCCAACGTAGACGAAGCCGCATCATCGCGCAAAACAATTTCAACAACAGCTTCGACAACAGCTTCGACAAAGAGTTTGACAAAGGTGTCGTAGTTGGACTGCAAATATAGCGTTTCCTACTCGTGTGAGGTACGTCAAACAGTTGACTTATGCGCTTTCCAAGCCTTGTGGCTGTACCGCATCTGATTGAGAAACGCTATAACCCTCTTTGGTCACTTTAAGGAGAGGAATTTAGACTAAGGATAGAACGTTTGAGAGGAGATTGGATGTTCTATGCCTGCTTCGAGAGAGGCTCGACC
>NZ_JCACKG010000071.1:0-19989 GCF_059505265.1 Myxacorys chilensis
CGACGACCGATCGCCGCGCTTCAGACAGTCCAGTTCGCGCCAATTCTTTGATCAGGTCTAGGTGTGCCCCAGTTGCTTCTACATCATCCGTTAGTACCTGGTTTGCCGCTCCCACCTGAGCCAGAATGCCCGTAAACGCCTGAGCGAGTGTATCGTGAATTTCGCGTGCCATGCGGTTGCGTTCTTCTAAAATCGAGGCTGCTTCTGCTCGCTTTTGCAGCGTAATATCTCGCGCTAGCCAAATCACCTGTTCGTGCCGAATCGGGGCAATGCGAGCCGAAAACCAGATTTCTCGTCCAGCTATCCACTTGCTGTATTCAACGGTGAGTACTTGTTGGGTTCTCAGCACCTGCTGAATATAACTCAGGAATTCATCAGCTTGTTCCTTAGCATAGAGTTGATACAGTGTTTTACCAATATACTCCTCCTCATCCAACACTCCATAGGACGGATTTCCTTCGATTGCACAGATCAATTGCCCTTCAGCAGTGAAGATACACAGCGGATCGGGAATGGCTGAAAAGAGCGCCCGCAATTCTGCTTCAGAGGCTTGCAACGCTGCTTCTGCTTGTTTGCGATCGCTAATGTCAACGTGGGTTCCCAACATCCGCATGGGTTGACCTGATTCGTCCCAGGCAACAATTTTGCCAACAGAAAGAGTCCATTTCCACTGACCATCCTGGGTACGCTGGCGATACTCTGCTTGATAGCTGGGGATTTCTCCAGCAATGTAAGCACGGTAGGTTGCGACAACTGATTCTCTGTCATCAGGATGCAAACGAGCAATCCATTCAGAAATGGGTTCGTGGAATGTTGCTGGATTGTAGCCCAGCATTAAAGCGTATTCCGGGTTAACAATTCTTTCTTCAGTCTTTAAATCGAGATCGTAGAGTCCTTGATTTGAAGCGGTTAATGCTAAGCGTAGTCGTTCTTCACTCGTTTGTAGAGCGACTTCTGCCTGTTTGAGATCGCTAATATCTGCAATCACACCTTCTATGCATTCATCGGCTGCATTCAGACGAGTAGAGTGAAGTCCCCAAAATAGCGTGCCATCTCGTTTTTGCAGTTGCACTTCAAAGTTTTGCAGTTCACCATCACGCTTCAGCAATTCAATAGCTTGCTGGCGATCGCTGGGATTCACATAACAGTCTGTGGTGTGTTTCAGCCCAATCACCTCCTCTGGTGAATCAAAGCCAAACAGAGCGGCAAAGCGTTGATTGGCATCGAGAATTAATCCATCCGAGAGGCGGGTGCGGAAGATGCCGACCTGTGAGTTTTCAAAGATCGTTCGGAACTTGGTTTCACTGCGTTGTAATGCCTCTTCTGCTTGTCTACGCTGGGTGGTGTCATTGCCAACCGATAAGATTTCAACGACCTCTCCCTGGTCATCCAAGATGGCTTGATTAGACCAGGCAACCCAAACTCGCCGTCCGTCTCGACACAGGTTTTCACCGTCGGTTTGCGGGTACGATTGAGGATTGCGAAGTAAATCATGGACAAAGGGTCGAATATCGCGTCCAGAAAGTTCGGCTTCTGGAATGATGGTTTCAAATACGGTTCGCCCTAAAATCTCGTGTTCTTCATAGCCCAATAATTTCACTCCATAATCGTTGATGTATCGAATCCGCCCTTGCGTGTCATACCGAATAATGACTGAATTCGCGGTTTGTAGCAGGTTGCGGTAGTTCGCTTCACTTTGCCGTAATGCTGCTTCTGCCTGTTTGCGATCGCTAATATCTGCAACCACCCCTTCGGTGTAGTCATCGCCTGCATTCAGATAAAGAGAGAAAAGCCCCCAAAACAATGTCCCATCTCGTTTTCGCATCTGGGCTTCAAAGCTTCGCACTTCCCGCTCTCGCTTCAGCAACTCAATGAGGTGTTGGTGATCGCTGGGATTTGCATAATAGCCTGTGACGTGTTCAAGCCCAATGATCTCCTCTGGTGAATCAAAGCCAAACAGATTGGCATGGCGTTGATTGGCATCGAGAAGTAATCCATCCGAGAGGCGGACTCGGAAGATGCCGACCTGCGAGTTTTCAAAGATAGCTCGGAACTTGGTTTCACTGTGTTGTAATGCCTCTTCTGCTTGTTTGCGCTGGGTGATGTCATTGCCAACGGATAAAATTTCCACGACCTGTCCCTGGTCATCCAAGATGGCTTGATTTGACCAGGCAATCCAAACCCGCCGACCGTCTCGACACAGGTTTTCACCCTCGGCGTGAGAGTAGGATGCAGGATTGCGAAGTAGATCTTGAATAAATTGTTTGCGATCACGTCCAGAGATTTCGGTTTCTGGAACAATCGTTTCGAGTAAGGTATGCCCTAAAAGCTCATGTTCTTCATAGCCCAAAAATCTTAGCCCGTAGTCATTTACGTACTGAATTCGTCCTTGCGGATCATAGCGAAGGATGATTGAATTCGCAGTTTGGATCAGGTTGCGGTAGTTCGCTTCACTTTTCTGTAATGCTGCGGTTCGTTCGGCGACCTGTTGCGCTAAAGTCGCGATCGCTGAATGATCAGAAGCATTTTCAGCAGTCGTATGAGTTGATGTAGAAGCTGTCTTCTGAGCAAAGAACTGTGGATAGCAAGTTTCTAAATCTTTGACCTTTGCCGTTGCACCCCACCGTTCATAGCAGTGGTGAGCTTCTTTCATATAGGTTTGAGCAAACTTTTCTCGACCTCGCGCTAGATAGTGTTTCGCTGCTAATTCATAGGCTAATGCTTCTTCTTGAATAAACTCATGTTCAGCAGCACCTGCGATCGCTTGTTCATAAAGTTCTTCTGCCTCAAGAAATTGCCCCAAGACCCGCGCTTTCTCTGCCTCGACTAAATGAAACTTATGAAGATGATTCATTAGCGTTATGAATGCTCCCCAAAATTCTTGTAATGTCGATCTCGAACTGGAGAAATCTAGACAAGGGCATAGGACGGGATGATTTTGGATGCTGCTGCTCCCATCTTGCGATAGATTCCTTAACGACGCACACGCGAACCGCTTGTTTACGTGGTACTCTGCGTCCAGGCAGCGCACAATTATCCTGCACTCTCACACCCCAATACATTAGAGAGGCTGAACTTTCATAAATTTGGCTTTGGATTGCAACTCCAGCTAGGGTAATCATTGAACTCTTTCCCTATCAGTATCATCAGCCATGCCACGAATTATATCAGTGCCACAAGCTTTGGTTCTCCTGTTTTTCTTTATCTAAAGGTGCATTAACAGAGAAATAAGTTCCAATGATTAACCCATAGTCGTTAGCAAAACTGCGCTGAAGTTAGCCTTTTGCAATTGGGCTAGGCAAATTCTTCTCAATCAAAGTGTGGTTGATCAACACACCCGCGATCGTTCCACTGGCAACCGCCATCAATAACGCCACACAAGGAGAGGAATTGCTGCAACATGATTCTTTCTGGGTGCTGAGTTCTGGGAACTAAGATTTCGTACAAGCATATTGCCGTTGAATAGCATTGTTTTTGTACACCTCTAATGTTCCAGCTTGCTGGCTATCCAACGTTCCATCCCAGACCCAGTATTGATAATCGCCATTCTGAAACTTGTAAACTCGAACTCCTTCTGTCGCCTGACTGGTTCCTCTCTCTAAACTCAAATTTCCGTTAGAACTGGTCGATCGATATAGGAGTTCTCCCGACTTCCTTGTTTTCCAGACATTGATGTTGTATCCACCTTGGCAGTTCAAGTTCAGGAGCAAATCAGCGGTAGAGTCTGCCATCGCAGGCAAGGAGAAATTAGCTGCAAGACAAGGTACTAAGGCAAGCAGGAGTGTGGAACGTTTCAGTAGTGTTTTCATCGTGCTGTTGTTCTTGTGTAGAGATCAAATGAGTAGATCGTTCTGAGGAGGAACACAACCTCTCTAATATTGTTGTAGAAATTGAACTAGGTTGGTTCACACTGAATTGCTTCGGCATTCCGCAGGTAGCCTAGCTTAGGAGCATGGTTGCTAGGGCACGAAACAAACACAATATCTTGAGGTCGGCTAATAGTAAGCCGATAGGAAGGAGGAAAGTTTTTTGGGTTTCCTGTGATCGTCTCAATGCGCGGGATGATCTGTGGATTATACTGCGCCATACCTGGAAGCTGAAACAGCATCGTTAACACTAACATCAACACAAATGCACCCACGAGCGAAACTATTTTGAAGTTCAAACGGATACTATATTTCATGATTAATCTACCTCATTTTTCGAGTGGTACGGGTGAAAGTAACCTTTAGCGACTGACGAGCGAATGTAGGCGAGGCCAATTTATCGCTGATCTCAAGAATGAATTTTTGGAAAGAGAAACCGAACTGTCTCAGGGTTTCAACCTTTTGCCTGGACGTGAGCCATTGTGTCACTTCAGGCTCGATCGCGTAATATCGAAAACTCATTGACAGGTTGGTTAAATTTAGCATTGCCAAAGATGTAAGCAATCTCTTTCACTAAAATCTCATAAATTGGATGCTGGGTTGTCACAATTTAGCTCCTTGACGTTCTATCTAAACTGTACTGATTCCAATACTTAACTTCTTTCAGATTCTTACGATGATTTTTCAGAGTCTGATCGTGTTGCTTTGCCAGCGATCGCGTCAGTCCGAATTTGGCTCTAACGAACTGTTATAAGAATCTGATAGACATCAAGTATTAGAGCTTACTACACTTCAGACAGTCTCGTTTTAGTCTCATGAAAGGAGCAATAACAATGAAAACATGGATTTTGGCACTTCTACTTGTCGTAGGTGTCAGCTTGGTAGGTTGCAACGATCGCGAAGCGAAGGAGCAATTGAATACAACGATGAACAGTTGGATTGGACGCGATGTGAGTGACTTTATTCGCAAGTATGGTGCGCCAACCACATCCTTCGCTTTGCCAAATGGGAATACGCTTTACTCTTACAAAACTGACCGCGAGCAAACTTACAAACAGCCGATTCAGGTGAACGAGTCTCGCAATCGGCGCGGTGAAAGGAAAACCGTTGTTACAGGCGGAGGGACAGTTGTTGATCGAGATTTTTGTGAGATTGATGTAGAGTCCGATCGTTCAGGCGAGATTTTGAATTGGCGCTACGAAGGTGACTCTCCCAAAAACTGCAAGATCAAGAATCTACCGAAAACGCTCCAGAAGCAACTCCAAAAAGATGGCATTCTTCCTTAACTGAACAGTAGCTGTTGTATGGTTTAATGGGCATTGGTGGATCAGTTATTAGAAGAAGAGCTTGAAGCAGAAACTGCGATCGCTGCTGTTACCGCAACAATCACGGTTGTGTCGCAGATTCTGTTTAGTGACAAACGAAGTATTTCGTTCGTATTTCTTTAAGCGCTCACTCCAAAGACTTCTTCATAAACTTCATTTGAGATATACTGTCCCCTTTGCTCATTCCTTTCACTTGTCCTTTACGAATCATACTCATCGCTTCAATCCCACTGGAGGTTCGTCTTGCACTATTGAATGAACCAAACCCCATCATCGGTTTTGCGATTCGCTTGATGTTGCGATGATCATGCTCGATCCCATTGTTTATATACTTGCTCTGCCGTAACTTTGTCGTTTCTTCTAGCGTCTCATCGGCTTTCAGTGCTTCAACCGCCACTGGATAGGCAGCATTCTTGTCCACCGTGAGTTCTTTGAAGCTCGCGCAGCGACTCACTCGTGGTACTTGAGTGTGTTCAGCCTTTAGCACTTTCCGAAAGAACCGCGCCGCTGCCTTCCCGTCTCGCTTCGCACTGGGCTTGAAATCCAGCCTATTGCCCACAGAATCCACCGCGCGCTAAAGATATTTCCACTCCCCTTTGACCTGAATATAAGTCTCGTCCACCCGCCACGAATCATTCGCGGGATTCAAGTAGGGTTGGATTCGTTTACCGAGTTCGGGCAAAACTTTTAGCACCCACCGATTAGTTGTTGAATGTGTTCGCTTCGCGAAGCTCCGTAGGACACGACTTCAACTCCCCGTTCCGTCATCATTTCCTCTAAATCTCGATAGAAGGTATAATGACAGTACCACCGCACATTCAACAGGATAATTTCAGGTAAGAAGTGCCGCCACTTAAACAGAGATTGCGATGCCATTTAGGGTGAGGTCAGAGGAAATTGAGCTTTCCACCTTATCATTAGACCTTTTGCGTGATAGGTAGATTTAGGGTTGAATGGAAGAATCACCCTCTTGTCCTGCCATGCTCACCTACGCCAAACTTGCCAAGACTCCAGCAAAGTTTCAACGATTCACCGGACTTACAGTCGAGGAGTTTGACCAACTCGTCAGGCAGTCGAGCCGTTGTGGAAAGCGACGGAGCGAAGGCGATTGACGAGCCGAGTTCGGCAGCGAGTCGTGGGTGGCGGTGGACAGTATAGAACCCATTTGAGATCTCAGGAAGGGGATGCAAGGCGCTTCAGCATCAGTCTGACAAAACAGAGGTTAATTTTAGTGGTTGCATGAGCTAGAGTTCGCTCGAAGTTCTTGACTAGACTTTTACAACGCTCCATCCAAGCATTAGATCGTTCTCTTACACAGTCCCCTACGGAGGGAAACCCTCCTACAGGGCTGTGCGCTCAATCACCCATCGAGCCACGGCTGGAACAAATCCAGATTTTCCTTGCTCTGCCTTTTGTTGTTTCGAGGGCTTAGTCGAGAGCTCAAACTTGATTTTCGTCATGATCTGGGGATACACCTTCTCTGACGCCTCAATCAAAGCGTCAATGTGATAACCGTGGTCTAGCAGAATGGTGATCTTGGGAATATTGACGGGTTTCGACTTGAAATAGTCGATGTTGAGCGTCAACATTTCAACTAACCCTGCATCATCGGTGACATGGGCCGGGGTGCAATAGGTGAAGAAGGGAAACCCAAGTGTATCAACCGCTAGATGCCTTTTAATCCCATTCGTCGATTTGTAGAAACAAAAGCCCTTCGAGTTCACACCCGCCGTGCAGGTATTTTTCACGGCTTGAGAGTCAATGATGATCAGCGTCGTCCACTTAGGCTTTTTTTCACCTGTTCACGCACTTGTTCATGTAAGAGTTGCATTAGTTGCTCAATTATCCCTGCTGCTCGCCATTGTTTGTAGTGCCAGTAGACCGTTGAGTAAGGCGGCAAGTCTTTGGGCAAGTCTTCCCAATTGCAACCATTCTTCAGTTGATAGAGGATGCCATCCAGGATCTGCCGCTTTGTCCAATTGGAAGGTCGGGTTCGCTTCTTCTGAGGCAGTATCTGTAGCAACAGGGGTTCGAGAATTTCCCATTCTGCATCGCTGAGGCTGCTGGAGTACGTCATAATCGCGGATTTAAGGGATTTGAGTACCTTGATTCACCCCTGTAAAGATGTCAAATAGGTTCTATACGTTTACTGAAGTTCATGGATTGGTTTCCAGGAGCAATTCCATCGGCTTCAAGGGATGCTCCCGTCCCAATTCTCTCTGCCTAAAGTGATGGAAGAGCGCTAACCCTCATTTGTTACTCTCGCTGAAGCGAACCCTGAAACTTAGCCCCAGTGCGAGTTTCCTATTTTGACGGCTCGAAAGTGACAAAAGAGCAAAACGCAGGTGCAGCAGAGCTTTCAGCTTTTGCTCCTACCAAAGTAACAAATGAGGGTTAGTTACGAACGATTGGGTGCTTCTAGAACACTGACATCAATGAGAGGAGTCACGTTAAATCCTTGGTTAAGCAAATGCATTTGGATATCTTGGGTTAATTGAGTGCGGATTGCTTCGGTGGACTGTTCTATCCCCCGTCGTTGCTGCACATAAACGGTACCCAACATTGTATTTTGCCCTTGAATGTCAGGACGGGTGAAACGAACGTTGGACTCTACCAGTGTTGCTAAACCGCTTTGATCAACTACCTTTTGAATCTCGGCGGTCGCTCGCTGGGTACGGCTGGAACGTTGGAGGTTGGGAGAGCTGGAAAATTGCCAGGTAAGCAGTCCCGCCAGCGCTGCAACTGTAACCGCTAAAATGGCGGGAAACGCCCAGGCTTTGCCTCGCTGATAGCGTGCTCCTTTTGCAGAAATCCCATAAAGCCGAAACACGATCGCGGCTGATAAATTAATTCCTACCAGTTGCAGTAGCAGCACAAACGCTCCATTGACTGTTAAGTCCCAGCGGCCCATTGCTCCTGCCATGCCGATCAGCCCAGCCGGAGGCGCTAAGGATGCTGCAACCAGCATCCCTGTAGCGGCTCCAGAGACCAAGCTACTGCGTTGGGACTGCACCAGATTTAAGGCTCCTGCTGCACCCGCTACCACTGGCAGCAGCACAGCGACAGCAGAAACTGTACTTGTTGCAGCCATTTGCTCAGTTACAGTTTCTTGACGCAGAACCAAGGTGAGCAGTCCCGCAACCGCGATCGCGACAGCTAAGGCTGCAAAATATCTCAGCAAACTACGGCCTAAGAGACGGCGATCGCCTCTTGCAGTAGCCAACGCCACATTCATAGCTGGACCTGCAAAGGGAGCAATTAACATTGCGGCGACTAACAAATAATTGGTATTGGTAAATAGCCCAATCCATACAACCACTCCAGCCGCCGCCGCATATCCCAAAAAGCCTTTCCAAGAACCAACACTTTGTAATCCAGAGAGAAACACTTCAATAGGGCTACGAGGTGCTACGTCTGTAACTTGTTGTGCAGCTTCATCAGCAGGTGGCTTTAATCCCATCACTCCATGTGGATTGAGTGTAATTCGGAGATTGGGCAACCCTTCTAGAGCTTGCATCAGATCTTCAACCTTACGGTTAGGAATGTGAATAATGACTACGTCCAGCAATTCATCAGTCCCTATCGCCTCAAACAATGCTAGATTCGTCCCGTCATGATCTTTGGCCGTGTTCAAGACCTCTTTTCCATGTCCTCGTGGAACTTGCACGAGTAGTTGACGCATGGCACTTCTGCTCCTATATGTATTGCTGTATTGCTTTGATAATTGTTAATGCCTTAATCCAAGCGGACATCTGTTAGTAATAGCTATACCATTATGCAGATTTCTATCTATCTTTTAATCCGATAAGGTCTAACTAGGCAATTACAAAAGTTGCGATCGCTTCCTTATAGCCTCAAAGACACAGCCCCACAATCATTTTTGTGTCTAGCGTTGAGCTAATAGAACTTTGATCCCAAACGCATTAGTGGGATAGCAGCACTCAGTCGATCAAGAACCCGAAGAGACTCCCTCATTCATTCATAGGGATAGCCACTTCTCAATGGCTACTTACTATATTCACCAGTAATCTGTTTTGAGTATTTAGGAGCAGGTTTAGCGGGAAGTTAACAAATTTAGTCCACAACTTTAGTCCATAGGAGAACAACATCATTTTAATGGCAAGCGCAGAGTGAAGATGCTGCCCTCGCCCACTTTGCTTTGAACTTGAATAGTACTGTGATGGGCATGAGCAATGGCTAAAGCAATGGGTAAGCCTAAACCAGAACCTCCTGTGTGCCGCGATCGATCTTGTTCCACTCGATAAAAGCGATCGAAAATTCGGCGTTGCTCTGCTGGCGCAATTCCTAACCCTGTATCCTGAACTCGAATTACGGCGTACTGTTCATCTTTGTTTAGCAAAACCGTAACTTTCCCACCCGCTGGTGTTGCTTGAATCGCATTGTTAGTTAAGTTGCAAACCAAACGATAAAGCTGTTCTTCATCGCCTAAAACATAAACTGTATCAGACGCTTGTAACTGCATTGAGAGTTCCACCTCCTCCTTAACCGCTAAAAAGGCTAACTCTTCCATCAAATCGCTGATTAGATCATTGAGACAGCAGGGGAGGTGCTCTCCTGTCCGTTTACGCTGATCAATCCGAGTCAACAGTAGGAGATCTTTGACTAACTCTGAGAGTCGTAGAGTTTGCCGTTGCAGGACGGCTAGGGCTCCTCCGGATGTATCTAAAGTAGAGCTTTCAGGCTTAGTTTGAAACCGCAGCGTAGATTCAATTGTGGCCTGCATTGCAGCGAGCGGAGTGCGAAATTCATGGGCGGCATCGGCCGTAAACTGCTGCATTTGTTGATAAGAGCGGTAGATGGGTTGCATCGCGAGTCCCGCTAGCCACCAGCTTGACCAAGCGACCAATAGCAGCGCGATCGCACATCCCAGCAGCAGCGTCCAGCGTAAGGCAGCCAGGTTTTGGTCTAGGTCTTGTAGCGATCGCCCTACCTGCACATGGCCTCCAGGCTGATTTTGGATCTGTAGTGGTAAGGAGACTTGGCGATAGTGAATCCCTTGATGATCTGTCAATGTCTGCCACTGGGCTTTTCCCGACGTGCTCGGTAATTGGTCTACCTGTAGTCCCATGACAACAATGGGTCTTCCCGTTGAATCCAATAAGCGGATGTAGTAATTGATGGGATCAGGAACTCCGACTAGGGGAGGTCGAATTATTCCAGGAAGCTGGGCTGCTTCAGTGCTAGGGATACAATCTGTTTTAGTCAAACACAGCTTCAAGGACAAATGATCAGCAACTTGACGTAGCTGCTCTGGTCGCTGCAAGACAGGCTCAATTCGTTTAGCCACAACCCCTGTAACGGCCTGCAATCCTTGATCAATGGTTCGACGGTAGGCATGGGCCACCACTTGATAAACTCCCAAACCGCATATACCCATAATGCAGGCCATGACGCTGGCATACCAGAGAGCTAAACGGAAACGAGTTGCACCAAAGAGCTGATTGTCTTTCATAGCTCATACATCAAGGTTAAAGCGATAGCCTACGCCATAAATAGTTTCAATAGCAGCCCCCTCATCTTCCAATTTACGCCGGAGTAGACGCACCTGAGCCGCCACGACATTGCTCACAGGTTCAGCGCTCACTTCCCAAAGCTGATTCATGATTTGATCGCGATTGACAATTTGGTTGGGATGCTTCATGAAGTATTCCAAGAGCTGAAATTCTTTGATGGTCAAAGGAATCACCTGGCGATCGCCATTCGCATTTTGCCGAACCACAGCGTGAGTCCCATAGTTGAGCGTTAAGTGACCCGCTTGGAGTTGGGCAGGCTGAATTTGAGGCGATCGTCGTCGCAATGCTCGTAGTCTGGCCAGCAGTTCTGCCATTTGAAAAGGTTTAACCAAATAATCATCTGCGCCACTATCAAGCCCTTGAATCTTTTCCTCCATGCGGTCTTTGGCAGTCAACATCAAGACAGGGAGCGAGCTATTCTGGGCGCGTAGCCGCCTGCATAACTCCACCCCTGACAGCCCTGGCAACATCCAATCAATAATCGCCAAAGTGTATTCAGTCCAGTGTGCTTCTAAATATTTCCAGGCTTGCGTGCCGTCCAGCACCCAGTCCACCACGTACATCTGGTGATTCAGAACTTGTTTAATGGCTGCGCCTAAATCGGCTTCATCTTCAACTAATAGAAGTCGCATTGTTAATAACTTTAGTTTCTTAACTAAAATCCCTTAGTTATAAGGTACTTACAGAATAGTGAAATCAGCGTGAAATTCATCTCGCCCATTGGATATAAATGCTGATAGCATGCCCATACATGGTTTGAGTTAATGATGAAATCAGCATGAAATTTTGCTCAACCCATAAACTAATACTCACTACCTCCTTGGCTGGAAGAAACAATTAACTTCAATTCTTATAGTACTAATAGCAATGAAGAAATAGCTAAGGTTTGATTGCTTGTAAGAAACTCAAAAAATATTTGTAAACATCCTAAAGATGTTTTAGGTCAAACAAATGCTTTCTAATTAAGCTCAATAAGCATTTTGTTTTGGAGGAATTTATGAGCCAGAAAATTCATTTGATTCAAAAAAACTTTGGTTTACTAGGAACGATCTGCGGCAGTTTAATAGTTGGTCTACCGACAATTTCCTTAGCTAGCCCAGCCACTCCTAGTTCGCTAAATCCCTGTCCTGGTATTTATTATGAGGAACCTTATAACAGCACAAAGTTAGTTCCTAGGGGTTGCCCATCTAATGCTGCCACTCGGCTTCTAAGCGAGCAAACCCAATTACCACGCCAGCAGGTTATTGTTCCTGTTGTTGTTCCTTCTGGAATCCCTACGCGTCCAGCACAACCACCCCTTCCTGAAAATAGAGCTGAGCCGATCGCGACTGTGACACCCGTGGCAGGGGAAGTAGGTGTGAGGTTGAAGAATAACACTAACGCTCTCGTTAGTTATGAAGCGATCGGATACACGCAGCGTCGTTTCCTACCAGCAGGAGCAGAAGCCACCTTAAAGCTACCAACCCCCGCAACAATCACGATGGTGCGGCAGGACAAGGGGTTATTGAAAGTGATGTCAATGCCCAGTTCTAGAAGCGGAATGTTGGCAGTATCGCTTGATGAAACGACCACCTTGACTGATAACCAAGGCGTCTTGAGAATTCAAAAGGATGGTCAAGTCTTTTTGAACTAAACCATCTTTTTGAACTAAAGCAATAGAAATCAAGCAATCAGGTGTGAACAGATTTTTTATTTACTGTTCTGTTCTGACCTAATCAATAGTGAACTTGAAAAAGTGAACTCGAAAAGTTTTCCAAACATAAATCAACGGAGTGAAAATCACATGACTCGCTACACCAACTCTAATCACAATAGCTTTACTCAAAAGTTGTGGAAAGTTAATGGAGCGCTTCCTACAGGAATTGCCCTTGCCCTAATGGCTTTAGTTCTTCCCGCTTGCACTAATGGGCGACAAGAAGCGGCTGCCCCGCCCGCTACAGGAAATGTCACAACTAAAGAAGTTGCAAACGAGACTAACCGCTTAATTGGACAGACTGTGACCATTAGAAGTGAGCCAATTAAGAAGATTGCTCCTAACACTTTCACAGTGAGCGATGAGCAATTCTTTGGTACTGAATCCATTCTGGTCGTGAATGCTTCAGGCACACCTTTCACTCTACCTACTGACAACGATGTTGAGGTACAAGTGACAGGCCAAGTTCGTAATTTTGTATTGGCAGACGTTGAACGAGAGTTTGACTTAGACTTAAAGCCTGAACTGTATGCTGAGTACGAAAACAAACCTGCAGTTGTTGCTCAAGCGATCGCACTAGCGCCGGAACCGGGCAAAGTCACCGAAGATCCTCAACGGTACTACGGCAAGCCACTAGCTGTAACGGGTAAAATTGAAGAAGTGACAGGTCCGAACGCATTCACACTGGATGAAGATCAACTGTTAGGTGCAACTGATTTGCTGGTCTTACGAGCGAACCCTAAGGCAGGTGCCCCAACCCCAGCAGCGATCGAAGATGGTAAAACAGTTGCGGTAACGGGTGTACTGCGTCCCTTTGTGGTTGCTGACCTTGATCGAGAGTACGACCTGACCTGGGATTTAGGTTTACAGAGAAAGCTAGAAGCAGAGTACAGGCAAAAACCTGTATTGATTGCTGACGCTGTTTATCCTTCAGCAATTCCAGACGTTAGAAAGTAAGTTACAGCTTTGAGGATGGGTTGGGTGGTAATACCACTCAACCTATTAAACCTGTATTAGGCAAGTGACAACAACATCTGCACTTAAAGCGCTATAGATCTCGCTAAACAAGCAGCATTGAAATTGAGCGAGCTGGGCTTGAGCCTGTGCTGAGCTAAATCCTTATAGGAGTAGAGAGCAGAATGAACAGCGATCAACAAATACAAGCTAGCACCCGATTTACCGACAACCCACAACCACAAGTTCCCAAACCGCCTCAAGGACGAGATTGGTTGAAATGGTTAGGACCTAGCTTTCTCTGGATGCTGTCTGCAGCTGGCTCTGGTGAGTTGCTGTTCACTCCCCGAATCGCGGCGCTCTATGGCTATACATTGCTGTGGGCACTCCTAGCAGCAGTAGTCCTGAAATGGTTTATCAACGGCGAAGTTGGCAGGTTTACCGTTTGCAGCGGGGTGACGATTCTAGAAGGCTTTAAGCGGCTTCCTGGACCGAAGAACTGGGCAATCTGGCTGATTTTAGTGCCTCAGTTTGTGGTCGCGATCACGACTGTCGCAGGCATGGCAGGCGCAGCCGCAACCGCACTGATTTTAATGACCGGGGGCACAACACAACTATGGACAGTGATCATCATTGTGGTGACGGCAGCAATCGTCTTTCTGGGGCAATACGACGGAGTCGAGAAAGCCTCATCCTACATTGGCATTGGTCGCACGATCTCTGTGGTAGCTGCTGCCGTTTTCGTCTTTCCTAACTTGGGAAAATTGTCAGGTGGATTGGTTCCTCAAATTCCTCAAGATGTCCAGTATCAGGAGATTCTGCCTTGGTTGGGGTTCATGTTGGCAGGGGCAGCAGGACTGATGTGGTACTCCTACTGGGTTGGTGCGAGAGGGTACGGTGCTGCTACCAACAAGCGCGAAGAACCCATTGATTTTGAGCAGCTCGATCGCGATCAACGGCAGCGGTTGCAGGGATGGCTCAACCTGATGACCTTCTCCAATACCCTAGCCGTAGTCGGAGCCTTACTAGCGGCCCTTTCGTTTTTGATTTTAGGAGCAGAACTGTTGCAGCCAGCAGGGTTAGTACCCAAAGAAAATCAGGTTGCAGAAACCTTGGGGGGCCTTTTAGGAGATCTCTGGGGACCTTTCGGCTTTTGGTTCATGGTCGCGATCGTGTTTATCACCTTTTGCAGTACGGCGATGTCGGTGCAAGATGGGTTTGGACGGATGTTTGCTGATGGAACGCAGATTCTACTGCAAGGGTTTGGTATCCGAGGTGGTCGCTGGACGAATGAAAAATTCTTACGCAAGTTTTACATTGCTACTTTACTAGCAGGGCTTCCGATTGCCGTATATCTCTTTTTCGGCGAACCTGTGGGGTTGCTTCAGACGGCTGGAGCCATCGAAGCCTCTCATATTCCGATCGTCACTGGGCTAACTTTATATCTCAACCGTCAGATGCTACCGAAGAAACTACAGCCTGCTGCTCTAAGCTTCTGGGCAACTGTTGTAGCCGGTGTATTTTTCGCTGGATTTGCAGTGACCTATTTATTACAGCTCACTGGAGTCATCGGCTCTGGCGGAAGTTAGGAGGACTTTATGTCACAAACAACTCAATCATCACAAACAACTCAATCAAATGTTAAGCAGCAACGACGAGCGACTCAGCCTATTTGTAATCGCATTGCGATCGTGTTTGACTTTGACGATACCCTTGCCCCGGATACTTTTGATGGGCTGGTAAAAGCTTTAGAGTTAAATGTAGATGAATTTCGCCAGCAGCGATATGAACCTTTGAAAGATGCAGGTTGGGATCATGTTGCAGCAAGATTCTATTGCTTGATTCAAGAATCTAAGCGTCGCCAGAAGCCTCAAGACAAAATTACCAAAGATGACTTGATCCAATTCGGTCAACAATTACAGCCGTTTGACGGCGTTACCGAGATGTTCGATCGCCTGCATCAGCATGTACAAGATCTTAATCCAGAAATCGAACTAGAGTTTTACATCGTTACAGGTGGTTTTGGCGAAGTGGTTCGCAACACCTGCATTGCTCCTTACTTGACTCAAATTTGGGGCTGCGAATTTCACTATAGCGAGACGGGCGAGATCGAGTTTCTCAAACGCAGTATTAGCCATACAGAGAAGACCCGTTATTTAATGCAGATCGCTAGTGGTCGAGATCAGGTAGATAGCGATGGGCAATCGTTTACCTACCGAGATGTTTCAGCCGACCAACTGCACGTTCCTTTGTCACAAATGATCTATGTCGGGGATGGGACATCTGATGTCCCTTGCTTTTCGGTCCTAAATGATGAAGGAGGAATCACGATCGGCGTTTACAAAGAGGCTCAAGCCTGGAATGAGCAGATTCAAGTGAGTGAGAGTCAGCGAGTCACCAATTTAGCGATCGCTGACTACCGGGAAGATTCAGAGCTAATGCGATCGCTGACTCTCGCCGTTGAGAGCTTATGCAAACAAATTTCCTTACGTCAGCTCAGCGTTGGAGAATAAAGTCAACTTAGTTGTAATTAGCTCTAGATGTTTTATGCAGAATCTTTGGTACAAAAACGCGATCGTCTATTCCCTGGATGTTGAAACCTTCATGGACTCCAATGCAGATGGCGTTGGTGACTTTCAAGGGCTGACGCAGCGACTTGATCACCTCGCAGCAATGGGCATTACCTGTCTCTGGTTATTGCCGTTTTACCCCTCACCTAACCGAGACAACGGCTATGACGTGATGGATTACTACAATGTCGATCCACGATTAGGCACATTGGGCGATTTTGTCGAGTTCATGCACCAAGCACGCGAGCGAGGGATGCGAGTGTTGATCGATCTAGTAATTAATCACACGTCTGATCAGCATCCTTGGTTTCAAGAATCTCGATCCAACCCTCAATCTCGCTACCGCAATTACTATGTTTGGTCAACGAATCCACGTGAGGATGATCCGAACCTGATCGCATTTCCCACGGTGGAAGATAGCTTGTGGGATTATGACGAGCAAGCAGGAGCCTATTATCTGCACCACTTCTACAAACATCAGCCTGACCTGAACATCGCTAATTCTTTAGTGCGAGAAGAGATTTGTAAAATCATGGGCTTCTGGTTGGAACTGGGCGTGTCTGGTTTTAGGATTGATGCAGCTTCTTTCGTCATCGAAGGTATTGGTATCCCAGGGGCTAACCAGGAAAACCTACAGATCTTTTTTGATGAGATGCGGGGGTTTCTCGCTTCGCGTCAAGGAGATGCAGTATTGCTAGCAGAGGCAAATGTGTCAGCAGAGGAAATCTCTACTTATTTTGGGCAGGGAAACCGGATGCATCTGCTGTTCAACTTTTTGCTGAACCAATACATGTTCTTGGCGCTGGCGCGTCAAGCAGCCGAACCACTGCGCTATGGACTCAGAACTTTACCAGAAATTCCTAGTCAGTGTCAGTGGTTGAATTTTGTGCGTCATCATGATGAACTGACCCTTGATCGCTTGAGTGACTCAGAACGACAGGAAATTTTCGATGCTTTTGCCCCCGAAGAAAATATGCAGATCTATGGACGGGGAATTCGTCGCCGGTTACCTCCGATGCTAAAAGGCGATCGCCGCCATATTGAACTCACTTATAGCTTGATGTTTAGTTTACCGGGTACTCCTTTATTACGGTATGGTGATGAGATTGGCATGGGCGATAATCTGCGCCTAGAGGGGCGTACGAGTGTGCGAACTCCCATGCAATGGTCTGATGAACCGAATGGTGGCTTTTCTGACGCTCCCCCTGACCAACTTACACGACCTGTCATCAGCGAGGGAGAATATAGCTACAAACAAGTTAACGTGGCTCAGGAACAGCGCGATCCGGCTGCACTAATCAACTGGATAGAACGAATTGTTCGCATTCGCAAGCAATGTCCAGAGTTCGGCTATGGCACATTACATATTCTAGAAACTGATGATCCCTGTGTCTTTGCTCACTGTTGTGAGTGGAGCGATCGCGCTGTGATTGCGGTGCATAACTCAGCTGATCGCGACTGTACCGTAACACTCAACTCTACTGATTATGAGCATCTGTTTGATCTGTTTGGCGATCGCCCTTACGAAGCACTCAATGATAATAAAGCTATTCCACTATCTCCCTATGGCTATCGCTGGTTTCGGGTAAATCAGACTCATTAAGTGCTATGACAGCTCTCAACCTCAAATCCAACAGCAGGGGCAGCGAGTTGCTGTCTATCCTTGGGCTAAGAGAGCAGGGCAGTTTGGGATTGCGGCCCGTGCATTTCTGTTTGGCCTGATTAGCACTTTCCTAATCGTAGTGGATTGCAGTAAATTATCAGGAAAGATATCTCATGGTACAGATTGGTTATCACGCCTCTCACGAACAATTTCAACCCAGTGAACTGCTGAAGTATGCCCAAAAGGCAGAACAGGCAGGGTTTACACGGGTTCTCTCATCCGATCACTTCCACCCTTGGAGCGAGCAACAAGGGCAAAGCGGATTTGCTTGGTCTTGGTTAGGCGCAGCCATGCAGGCAACCCCCAGCCTCTCCTACCGGGTCGTCAATGCTCCCGGCGATCGCTATCATCCCGCGATCATTGCTCAAGCCACCGCTACTCTCGCTGAGATGTTTCCCCATCGCTTTTGGTTAACAGTCGGCAGTGGTCAGGCACTGAACGAACATATCACCGGAAATAAGTGGCTAATCAAGCGCGATCGCAATACTCGGCTCAAAGAGTGTGTTGACATCATCCGGGCCTTATGGGCAGGCGAAACTGTAACCCATCATGGGTTGGTTTGTGTGGAAGAATCCAAACTTTATTCTCGCCCTGACACTCCACCCCTGATCCTGGGGGCGGCAGTTACAGAAGCAACTGCTGAATGGTTAGGCAGTTGGGCTGATGGGCTGATTACCATCTCACGCCCACCTGAAAAACTGAAGCGAGTCGTGGATGCTTTTCGGCGCGGAGGTGGAGAAGGGAAGCCCATGATTTTGAAAGTTCAGCTTTCCTACGATCGCACGGATGACATAGCTCGTCAAAAAGCGCATGAACAATGGCGCAACAATATCTTTAAGAATGTTTTGATGACGCAGCTACGAACCCCGGAACAATTTGACGCAGCAGGAGAGTTTGTCACACCAGATGAACTGAATGAACATGTTCGGATCTCAAGCAATTTGCAGCAACAGATTGAGTGGCTACAAAAGGATATCGAATTAGGCTTTGATGAACTGATTTTACATAACGTCAACCGAGAGCAGGAGCAATTTATCGACGTCTTTGGGGAGAGCGTTCTGCCAGTGCTAACAGGACACAAGTAGAACAACATGTGATCACAAGAATGATCACAAGAGAAGTTGACAAGCAAATTTCAGGAGGATCACATCATGCAAATTAATCAACACCAGTCTATTCACCTGTCGATCGCAATTGTCTTGAGCGCGATCGACATCGCAGAAGTTGGTGCGATCGCAGCCCCTCAAGAGATTTCAGCATAAACTGCGAGTGAAACAATAGCTCAAGGTTCAAATGCCTTGCTACTGGCACAAGCAGATAGAGATGCTTGCCGAATCATTGCTGTCAGCGGATTATACATTTGGCAGGAATCATCCGTTTACAGCAAGGCAATTGGTCTTATTCCGGCATTGTCAAGCTAGTGAAGCAGGTAGAGCATCGACAGCATAAGGGAGTGAATAATCGAGCAGAGAATTCGCGTCAACCGACAAAAGTCAGAGAAAGGCGAATGCGACGATTCAAATTGCTTGGGCAAGCTCAACGATTTCTATCCGCATGTGGACCGATTCGAGGACACTTCCATCCCAAGCAACATGAACTGAGTGCAACACGATATCGAGCAGAACTACCGCTACAAAACAGTTCTGTTGCAAAAATGATGGGCCGCACCAGGATTCACCCCATCAAGATTTAATTGTGCAAAGCGATCGCATCCAATTTGTTAGATTGGCAGTGGATGGGAAAGCGGAGGTCGCGCATAAGAATGTTGAGGTTTATGCGCGACCTCCGCTTTCCATCCGTTGCGACACTTCAATTAAGGTCGGTCAATCACCTTTATAAAACCTTTTGCAACCATCATGTCTTTGTTCGGAAAATATTTCACTTTTGTATGCGTAATTACCTTATCCCCAACACCAAATACATCAACGAAAGCAAGAGGGTCATCACCGATCGCAACCGCCTTCCCACGTCCCTTTCCCATAAAACCGCCATTCCCTAACTCATGAACTTTAGTAGTTGTATCGGTCAGGGCTAAGGTTGGATCACCTGTAGCCAATGCATCAGCTGTTACCCCTACAAGGATTCCACCTGAAATTGCATTGGGTTCTGAAATACTTTCTAAGTAACTCAAATCATTGATCAGCATAAGAATGAATCTCACAGATGCAAGTTATAACTCACATCCAAGCATCTTTTTTATAAGACCAGTTGCCATATTGGCCCATTCTGCCCAATATTGTCGAATTAATAAAATGGGGACTGCTGAGCGCTCTTGCTTAAAACTTAGAAGTTTGTCTTGTGTGGAGAAAAGCGTTCATTCAATCTGAGGTAAGTAGAGAGGTGCAATTAAATATAAGATAGAGTAGGAGTGTCACCTTGTACTA
>NZ_JCACKG010000072.1:0-19187 GCF_059505265.1 Myxacorys chilensis
AGAGATTTTATTTGCTTTGCTTCCCCTGCCGCTTCTAACTAGCAACTTAAGTTAAAAACATTACTTGTTAAACGATATTGATCGCGATTAGTTTCAAAAAAGTCAGCAACTTTCTGGAGACTGTTCGCAGGCACCAATACTGACCCAACTGCTGGAACCATCTGCCCAATGTTCTTTTTTCCAGATTGGAGCATTGTGTTTGAGGGTATCGATCGCATATCGACATGCTTCAAACGCCTCCAATCGATGGGGACATCCCACCGCGACTAAAACGCTAATTTCACCGATTGCTAACCGTCCCGTTCGGTGATGAATCACGACATGAGTGACATCGCTCCAGGTGTTGCGAATCTGAGCGGCAATCTGACGAAATACCTCAGTCGCCATCGGTTCATACGCTTGATATTCCAAAGCGATCACCGCATTTCCGTCAGTGTTGTTGCGCACCATGCCGCTCATGACGACGATCGCACCATTTGCCGGATCATCCGCCAACTGATAGACCTCATCAAACGATAGAGGCGCAAACGCGATCGCAAAATGATCTCCCGGATGGGTCGAGACAGAATGAGGAGTCGTTAAAACCATGAGGTGTTGTAAAAGAACTCATCTTCTATTGTGCATCTTACTGAAAGCGTTTTTTATGGGTGCGCTGCCGCATCAGCTCTGCGACGATCGCGACGAAACCGGATGTCAGCATGAGAAATACGCTCAACGCATTCATATCAGGTTTTACACTAACGCGAATGCGACTAAAAATCTCCATTGGCAGTGTTGTGACGCCGCCACCTGCGGTGAATTTTGCAATCAGGAAGTCATCCATGCTCAGCACAAACGCCAGCAGACACCCCGAAATAATCGCAGGCATCAGTTGAGGCAGTAGCACCATTACCAAAGCTTGAAGCGGTGTAGCACCCAAATCCAGAGCAGCTTCTTCCAGATGAGGATTGAGATCAACCAATCGCGTTGACACCGAAAGCGCCACGTAGGATAGGCAAAAGACGACGTGAGCCGCAATCACTGTCCAAAGACTGAGCGGAACCGCGATCGCGGCAAGAAACACCAGCGTCGCCACCGCGATCGCAATATCTGGAATAATCAACGGCAGATAAGCCATGCCTTGATACAATCCTTTGCCAAGAAACTGATACCGCGCTAACCCGATCGCCATCAGAGTGCCAATGATCGCCGAAAGTGCGACTGCGCTGATCGACACTGCGAGGCTATCCATCAGCGCCGAGAGAATTCGGCTGTCTTGCAAGAATTGGCTGTACCAAGAGAAGGTGAATCCTGTCCATACGGCGCTATTGGGAGCCTGATTGAAGCTATAAAAGCTCAACACCGCGATCGGCAGATACATAAAGCCGAACATGAGCAAGGTAAATAACGCTTGCCAGGGGAATCTAGACTGACTTTGCATGGTTATCGCCGTATTTGATTAGAAGCGCGATCGCAAGACTGACCACCATAATCAGCATCATACTGAGCGCTGACCCAAAGCCCCAATTCTGCGTCGTACCGAGAAACTGGTTATAAATCAATCGGGCGGCTGTCATGCTAGATGTGCCGCCAAGCAGTTCTGGATTGATGAAATCTCCTAGTCCATTGATAAAGACCAGTAGCGTTCCTGCCGCAATGCCTGGCAATGACTGCGGCACGGTTACTTTCCAAAAGGTTTGTTGAGGCGTTGCGCCCAAATCTGCCGAGGCTTCGAGCAAGCGTCGATCGAGCTTTTCGAGTGAAGCGTAGAGAATCAGCACCATGTATGGCAACAAACTATAAGTCATGCCAATCAAAACGGCTGGGGCGCGATTGAGCAAGTCGAGAGTCGGCAGTCCGAGGCTAGAGAGAAACGTGTTGAGTACTCCCGTCGGACGCAGAATCGTAATCCAAGCGTACGATCGCAGGAGAGAAGAAGTCCACAATGGCAGAACAAATCCGAGCAGTAGCAGGTTTTGCCAGCGTTGCGGAGCGATCAGCGCCAAATAGTAAGCAACGGGAAATCCGGATGCGAGAGTGAGAACGGTTGTTCCGATGGCAAACAGCAGCGATCGCCAAATCACGTTTAGCCGCTCTGGTTGAACAATGCGGAGGTAGTTATCGAGTCCTGACGGATTGACGATGCCACCCGGATTGATATTGGGAACGAGGCTTAGCTCAAAGATCAGCAGTGTGGGAACGACGAGTAATAAGAGTAGCCAAATTCCCGCTGGAGCGAGCAGCAATGTAGGCTGCACCCATTTGGGAGCAGGAGCCGTTGCGGTTGATTCGGATTTTGGGGCAGAAGAAGTCATGAATCAACGGTGGAGTTGGGTTTCATAAGCAGAATACCCAAAGTTTAAGGTTGTGTTGCGAAAAATTTTGACTATGCTTTTTAACTATGCTATTGATGGAGTCAAGGAGCGCTGAAAATGTCCTTAGCCATACTACTTGTGGCATGCCTCAAAATTTTCGCCACACAATCCTTAATACAAAGTGCTTAATGCAAGGCGATTGAACCGATCGGTTGTCCTCAAAAATTCTCAGCCCATCAGAATCACCCGATCGAGAACGTGAATCACGCCATTGTCTGCGGCAATATCTGCCGCCAACACCGTTGCATTTTTCACTTCAAACCCATCTGAGGTGTTGATTGAAATTGGCGATCCCTCGATAGAAGTTACGAAATCAACCTGTTCTAAATCTGCTTTCATCCACTTACCAGGAACAACATGAAATGTCAGAATTCGAGCCAGTTGAGGCACGTTTTGGACTAGCGTTTGAACCGTACCGGGGGGGAGCTTCGCAAAGGCATCATCATTCGGTGCAAAAACCGTAAACGGACCTGGACCTTTCAAAGTTTCGACCAAATTGGCAACTTGGACAGCCGTTACCAGCGTTTTGAAACCCTCTGCACCCACTGCAATATCAACGATGTCAGCCATTCAATTTACCTCAGTGTTAAGAAGTGATGGAAATCAACATTAAAATTCAAAACTATCGATAGTCTTGTTGCTGAATATCTCGTAGACGAGCTTCTGGACGCTTGAAGCGATCGAGCTGTCCTTCAAAAAATTGTCGATTTGCCATCAAATGCTTGGGGTTGGTGTCATCTAATGGATAGAGCAGAGCAGTGCGTAATGCTTGAATCACCGCAGAGGTGACATTGTACATCGATCGCTGAAAGCTAATTCCCAATTGAATCAGCATGTCATCTTCGCCTCGGCAGTATTGGTTGTAGTAGTCCAACAGGTAAGGTGGCAAGAAGTGCAGCATGTCCTGCATTAGCAATGTAGGCGGAATGCCTGCCGAGCCAACAGGAAACACATCAGCGTAGAGAATGCCGTAGTGAAACTCGTTTTGGTCGGTCGGAATCTGCTTCGCTTGGGCGTTGTAGGACTTTGTGCCACGAAACGGAGAGGTACGGTAGAACACCGCCTCCACATAAGGTAGAGCCGCTTCGTAGAGCCACATAAAGCCTTTCGATTTGGGGATAATTTCGTAGCATTCATCCCCGATGTAGAGGTGGTGATAAATGGGACGACCCGCGATCGCGAAAATGCCGTTGACCAAAAAATCCATTGCCTCTGGTACGGTCGAAATTTTTCCCTCGTCGTATAGGTCAGACATCTCAAAAAAGACGGGAGCCATAACTTCCCAGAACAACCCGAGATTGGCGTAGTAGGACAGTTCACGCACTTGCTCCAGGAACATCTCTGGAAAGAGGTTGTACAACCCTAGCATGGCAGGATTCCCTCGAAAGAACGCTCGAATGGCGCGATCGGCATTCGCTTTGTACTCGTCGGTGTCGAGATATGGATCAAACTGTCCACCCATACCCCGATGCCAGAACATTGCTCGCATACAGGCTTCTGCAAATTCCATGTTGATGCGATCGTGCCACAGATGATGAAACAACTTGGGTAGTTTCTGTTTCAACTCTCCTTTTTGAATAAATTCCAGGAGTTCCGGATGGGCGGTGGCTTCCCCCCGCCAAATGCGGATGTCGGCATCATCCCCAGCGTAATGATTGTGCAGGTCTAGATACTCCTGAGGCAGAAAGTATTTGAAGGCGGGCAGCGGATTGAGAAACACCCGCTCCGCAATGTAGAGCAAATTCCGCCAATAGAAATCCATCGGGACGGCATACGCCTTATAAATCCCAATAATTTGCATGAGATTTTCTGGCGTATCGGGAAGCATGGAGCCACCCGCTTCTAAACGATGAATAATATCAGAAAATTCGTGTGTTGAAGGTGGAATACGATTCTGGGGAAGGGTTGCAGTTGTCATTGCTCTCACTCAGTAGGTTTGTTTGGAGGTTGGTTTGCTGCTTGATCGGCACTGATCAAACCTTAATTGCTTATTTAATAGAGTTGCTGGGCACTACCCACCCTACAGTTTGGGGTGTATTCACTGGTCTACTTACTAAAGCAGTGGTCGGCTGAGAAGGTGGAACGGTTGCCACCATTGCAGTCGTAGTTGATTCAGTCCAACGCACAAGCCAAGTGGGTTGAATTCCCAGAAAAAGGATAGTCAGGGCAAGAATCAATGCTGGAACCCGCTCCCGCCACTCTACTTTCGGGAAGTAAGCGATCGCGTTATCCAATTTGCCAAAGCAGGTACGGTTCAACAAAATCACGAAATAAACAGCGGTTAAACCAGTTCCTACAACACACAACAACGTTTGCAACGGAAACACGGAGTAACTACCCTGAAACACCAGAAATTCAGACACAAAACCAACTAGACCAGGAATTCCTGCACTGGCCATTCCGCCCAAGATCAACAGAGCGCTTACCATTGGCAGTCCCCGAACTGGGTTCATCAATCCGTTGAGGACATCTAGATCCCGTGTTCCAACTTTTGTTTCTATCACACCTACCAAGTGGAACAAAATTGCCAGAATCAAGCCATGCGCCACCATTTGAGTAACGGCTCCAACTAAGCTGAGAGCAGTCAGGGCAGCACCACCGAGCAGAATGTACCCCATGTGACCAATTGAGCTATAGGCAACCATGCGTTTGATGTCTTTTTGCGCGATCGCGACCATTGCACCGTACAACACACTAACAGTTGCCCAAGTTGCTAGTCCCGGAGCGAGCGTTGCCCAAGCTTCTGGAAATAGCCCCAAACCAAAGCGGAAAATGCCATAAGCTCCTAGCTTTGCGAGCACCCCACCTAACAGAATGGCTACCGGAGTGGACGCTGCTACATAGGTATCGGGCAACCAAGTGTGCAGCGGCACTAGGGGAATCTTGATGCCAAACCCAACTAACACAAGACTCAGGAGAACAATTTGCACCCACAGAGGAAGAGATTGTCCCATCAGCGCATCATAGGCAAAGCTGTCAGCCCCTTGCAGCCAAACTAAGCCTAGAAACGCTACTAAAATCAGAGCGCCCGAGAGGGCAGTGTATAGCAGGAACTTCATGGCGGCGTAGTCTCGCTTTTCACCGCCCCAAATAGAAATCAGTAAATAAAAGGGCACTAACTCCACTTCGTAGAACAGGAAGAACAGCAGCAAATTTTGAGCCAGAAAGGCCCCAGCAACCGCACCGCTGACTAGGAGAATGAGGCTGTAGAACAATCGGGGACGTTCGATTTCTTCTTTGCTGCTGTAGAGAGCAATCCAGGTCAGCAAACTATTGAGCATCAGCAGAGGAAAGGAAAGACCATCAACCCCCAATTGATAGTTCAATCCCAATGTTTCTAGCCAAGGCAGGTACTCCTGAAACTGAAGCAACGAATTAGTGAAGTTGAACTGGTGGGCAATCCAAAGCGTCCACAACAGGACAATGCCACTGATCGTGAGTGCAGCCAGTTTTAATTGGCGGAGGGGGAGAACGGCGATCGCGATCGCGCCGAGAACCGGAAACCAGATCAATGTACTCAGCATATAAGTCTCTACAGAATGTGGGGAGCAGGGAATAGGAGAAATATGGCGAATTAGACTAGGGTTAAGGCTCCGGTGTCTAAGTCGTAGTATCCACCAACAATTTTCAGCTTGTTGTCCTGAATCAGTTGAGCCAGCACAGGAGATGCTTTTAATCGATTAATCTGGAGCTGAACGTTGGCTTTGCACGTATTTTCCAAACGATCGCCCGTTTGACTGCTCACTTGCTGAACGGCGGGTCGAATTGCATCTAACAAACTGCCGATCTGACCAGGCACCTGTGTTCCTTTGAGCGTGGCAGCGACTGCACCACAGCGCTCATGCCCCAAAACTAAGATTACCTTTGTTCCCAGCACCGCAGAGCCAAATTCAAGACTGCCAATCTCTTCTGGTGTGGCAACATTTCCGGCAACACGGCAGACAAACAGATCGCCCAATCCTTGATCAAACACAATCTCGACCGGAACTCGTGAATCTGCACATCCCAAAACTGCTGCAAAAGGTTTTTGCTCTTTAGCAACCTCCTTGAGACGAACCATTGTTTGGTGGGGATTTTGCCGTTTATTTTTGACAAAGCGCTGATTACCTTCGATCAACTGTTGCAAAGCTTGATCGGGAGTTAAATCTTGTTTTGGAATTGCATTGGCTTGCTCAGGAGCCAAGATTTGGGAATGTAGCTCGGCGGCTAGAACTCCTGCACCGACTGCTCCAGCTCCTAACTTCAGTACATTTCGTCTTGAAAAACGCATTTTAATTTCTCCTAACAATACCTACGGAATCAGAACATCATCGGAATATCAATCAGTGCAAGATAAGTGACCAACTCATACTGAGAGCGATCGCAGCTATTCCGACGACGATCGTGAGCATGTAAAACTGTCCCTGTCCAGAGTTGCCGTATTTCAGGGCTTCTCCGCTAAAAAGCGAGGCCAATCCGACTAAATTCACCGCGCCATCCACAATCTGGCGATCGAACCAATCGATCAAGCGAGACGCCCAATCCACACAGAAGACAATACTGGAGCGGTAGAGTTGGGGCGTGTAGAGGTCGTAGGCAAAGAAGCTTTGGAGGCGTTGCCAAGGCAGTTGAATCGGTTTAGGAATGCTTTGTCTAACGTAAACCACGGCCCCCATTCCGCTTCCAATCAGGCTCGACCATAACAGCAGCATCGCCATATCTTTATTGAGCATTGCCCAACTCGGTAACAGTGAAAGACTCTGCAAAATTAAGGGCAAATGCAGCGTCAACCCCATCAGCACCATCATCGGTAGGGTGATGAGCCAGAAGTTTTCAGGCGATCGCTGGGTCATCGGTTGGGGTGAACCTGCAAAAATTAACCCAAACTCGCGGATCATGCTGAATCCAGTTAGCCCATTCACCAGCAGCACAATCGCGACCAGCCACGGTTGGGTTGCCCATAGCCCATCTGCCAGCTTGAGCAGTGCCCAAAATCCACCAAATGGCGGTAGCCCAATCAACCCTGCTACCCCGACCAAGTAGCACAATCCTGAAATCGGACGACGGCTCCACAAGCCTCCTAACTGGGTTAGATCTTGGGTAATGCTGTTCAGCCCAATCGACCCAGTACTCATTACCAGCAGTGCCTGAGCCAGTGCATGACTGAGGATGAGCAACAATGCCGCTTCCGTTTGCCCCGTACCCACGGCGATGAAAATCAGACCCATGTAAGCACTAACTGAGTAGGATAGGGAGCGTTTGATATCAATCTGAGCGATCGCAATCAGTGTGCCACCTACCGCCGTCAGAGTCCCGATTGTAATCATGGCTGTCAGCACAACCGGGGACAGTGCCAGCACAGGTTGTAGTTTAATCAACACCCATGCTCCCGTCGCCACCACGACCGAGTTTCGCAAAATAGTGCTGGGAACTGGTCCTTCCATTGCCTCATCCAGCCACAGATGCAGCGGAAACTGAGCGCATTTGCCCATTGGACCTGCTATAAGTGCTAACCCAACTAAGGTGGTAATTCCCGGAGGGAGGGCTTCGCGAATGGCGGGGTCAACGGCGACGTTTTGTGCCCACTGCGCCAGTTCACTAAAGTCCCAGGTTCCAGCTAGAGGGTAAATTGCTAACACCCCCATGAGCAAGAACAGATCACCCACCCGCTTGGTTAGAAACGCATCGCGGGCACCTGTTACCACCAAGGATTGATTAAACCAGGTTCCGACCATCAAGTAGGTTCCCAGCGTCAAAACTTCTAGAATAATGTAGCTGAAGAACAGAGAATCGCAGAGCACGAGGCTACACATTCCAGCTTCAAACAGGGCCAAGAATGCGAAAAATCGCGACCAGCCCCAGTCCATCTCCAGATACCCGATCGCATAAATCTGCGCCAGCAAATTTAATCCTGTCACGACTAAATTTGCACCAACGGTAACTGTAGAAATTTCAATTGGCAGCGTTAAATCTAACCCTGCTACCTGTAACCAGGAGACCGAGATCTGTTGAGCTGGCTGCTGCCAGGCAATTGGGAAGGCCGCCAGACTATGAGCAAATGCGAGAAAGGCCATGAATAGGTTGACATAGCCTGCGGGACGCGGCCCCGTACGACGAATTATTGCAGGTGACCAGAGGACGGAGGCAAGGGCACCAACAATGGCGTAGCAAGGAATCAACCAAACAGTTTGTAGCAGAAATTGAGCCATGCAGTTTACCCGTAGAACTTTAAGAGGATAGAGTTAGCCAAAGGGAGGCAGGTCACTCTTCTTCAGGGGATGAAAGAGCTACCTCTCAGATGATTGAACTGTCACAAAGGTTTGAGTGCTTGTTGTTTGAGTGCTTGTGTAAGCCTGCTATATCGAAAGCATACGGCTGAAAGGCCATAATTAAAAATCAATCTTAAGCATAAAGCTGAAACGCTATAATTAAAAATCAATCTTATTCATGAAAATAATAGATAATAATCTATTGATTTCCCGCACTGCGGAGTCTTTCACAAAATTGTGCTATCAGAGCGGATCAGAACTAGCGATCGCTGAGATGAAGACAAGCCACCAAAACGCTGGTGACGGCGATCTTCGAGAAGATAAAACTGACTTTCTACCAGGCCATCTTCAAGTAGGTTGGGGCGATTTGGTTCTAAAGCAATATAGAATCGAGAGATACGGGTAAAACTAAACGCTCCGGGTTCGTATGTCCTTGTGCCCGTGGGGCATGACATATAACTAGAGTCTATACATCAAGTTCAATGTTATTCATTACTCTCAGCGAAAGAACTCAGAACTGACCGCTTTGATCATGCCGTTATGAAAAACCAAACGCCAGACGCAATAGACCTTGATGCCTATTTTCAACGCATTGGCTACGAGGGTAATCGTTCTCCTACACTCAAGACATTACAGGCAATTCATCTACACCATGCACAAGCGATCGCGTTTGAGAACCTCAATTCATTTCTCAAACAAACCGTTTCTCTGGATGCGAAATCTCTACAGCAAAAGCTAATCTACGAGAGGCGGGGTGGCTATTGTTTTGAGCAAAACCTGTTACTGCGCTCAGTTCTAGTCGCCCTCGGCTTTCAGGTGACAAATCTATCGGCGCGAGTGTTGTGGGGTCTTCCAGATGGAACAATCACACCTCGCAGTCACATGCTGCTCCGAGTAGAGATTGACAGAGAGCAATATATTGCAGATGTTGGATTCGGAGGATCAACACTCACTACGCCGCTGTCTCTTACACCGAATGTTGAGCAAAAGACTCCCCACGAGCAGTTTCGATTGATCACGACTGACCACACGTACATCATGCAGGTATACGTTGATCAGGAGTGGAAATCTCTTTACCATTTTGATTTGCAAGAGCAGCAGCTACCCGATTACGAAGTGAGTAATTGGTACGTCTCAACCCATCCAAACTCGCTGTTTGTTACCACACTGATTGCAGCTAGACCTGATGCAGATCGTCGTTACGCACTGCGAAACAACCAGCTTACAACGCATCATCTAGACGGTCGAACAGAACGACGTGTACTGACCACTGTGACAGAACTACGTACTGTCCTTGAGGATGTATTTCGTTTACAGGTGCCCGCGATCGCTAGTCTTGACAGCACCTTACAGCGGGTGATTGAGCAAGCGGATTAATGATAATCAGAACAGCGCCAGTCGGAGAGCATTTCAATCCATTGCTTTGATTTAGAAGATGATTCATCGTTAGAGACATCCTCTGCTGAGCGTATCGTTCCGACTACCCTACGATCGCTCGATCTGCTTTGGATATAGAGCCAATCGCTGCCGTAGATACAGCACTGCGATTAGCGCAACTGCAATCAGAACAAGTCCGGTGTAGTTGACAACTGCCCAGCCCCAGTCACTCAGCAACCGACCGGATAGAAACGTGGTGAACGCTACAAAGCTGAGCATGAGAAAGTCATGAGTTGCTTGAGTTTTAGCCCGTTCAGTCGGCGTATAGGCTTCGGTCAGCAATGTGGTGGAGCCGATAAACATGAAGTTCCAGCCGATACCCAGCAGCAATAACGCTCCAAAAAAGTGCGGCGCATTTGTTCCTGCTAGATTAATTGCAACACACAACCCGTTGAAGAAGATGCCCGTCAAGATAATCGTCAACACCCCAAACCGAGCAATTAAATATCCTGTAAAGAGTGACGGGGTAAACATACCCAGTACATGCCACTGAATCACTGAAGCCGCAGTGTGAAAGGGATGATGAACCGCAACCATTACCAACGGTGTTGCTGTCATCAACAGCGCCATCACGCCATAACCAATCATGCTGCCCAACACCGCGACAATAAACACGGGCTGTTTTACGATCGCTCCTAATCTGCGTCCATGCTCCTGGTGTTTTTGTTGCGACAACGGTGGGAGGTCAACCAAGCTGAGGAGCAGCAAGGTGAGGATTTGCAGTAGGACGATCGTCACCAATCCACCTGCAAAGGTGACAGGCAACCAGTCTTTCGTTCGGGTAGCTAGTTCAGGCCCGACCAAGGCAGCGAGTATTCCGCCTGCAATCACAAAAGACACAGCGCGAGAGCGGAACGCTTCGGTTGCTACATCTGCGGCGGCAAAGCGATAGTAGCCGACAAAACCGTTGAAGATACCGTACAAGATCGTAGCCATGCTGAACAGAACAAAGCTGCCTGAAAAGACGGCATAGCTTCCCAAACCTGCACCACTCAGCCCCACCAACACCCCTGCTATAAAACCGAGCTTGCGTCCCCACCGCTTTAAGAGAAAGGCTGCTGGAATGGTGGTCAACATTGTTGCTAATTGCAGGAGAGCAAGTGGCAAGGTGGCAAGAGATTTATCTGCCGCTAGCATCGAACCAATCAGCGCGGCAGTAGTAAACAAAACAATGCTGCCCGTCATTGCGAGTGCCTGACAGAGGGCGAGCAGGAGAACAGTTTTCTTCGCTTGATTCACAGCTAGGTCTATCCAAAGTTAGAAGCTTGAGGTGCCCGTTATCATGTCGGATTCGATGAATTTTGTATAGGGGCAATTGTGTCCTGTTTTGTCAAGTACAGTTCAGAAATAGAAATCATTTACCCGCTAGAAGACCCATTTAAGGGGAGGTTGCAGTGGGTCTTCCAGTGGGTGAAGAAAGGGCGGCACTCCATAAATTGTTGATGAATCGATTGAAGATGAAGTTTCTGTCCAAGTGCCCCAAGTGTTTTCAAATGGCTAAAGAAGGGTAGGCAAATAAGACCAAAATGAGTCATGTGGTTGAAACATTGCACTACAGTAAGACGATCGCAACGCATCTTGGGCCTTATGATACGTTCGATAAAAGCGCAGGATAGACATTAGTAAAATTAGATAGTAATCGCTAATATGCAGCGAGTAAAAACACGAGCTAAAAAGTCTTTAACCATTCGTTTAACAACTTAGATGAACTCTTTTTGATTTCACAGACAACAATTAATTTACTAAAGATATTACCGTTTCCACATCTTCTCATTTATTTTGTAGACTACATCTTTAGAACGATGGATAGCTTCATTGAAGTTGCAAAAATGACAGTATGAACCACAGTTAATTTTCAGGGTGATCATCGTTGTTATTATTGGTTAGAAGAAAGAAATGGTTGTCAATCAACAACAGCAGAAGCGTGCGATCGGCGTATTTACTGATCGTGAAAAAGCAGAGCAAGCAATCAAGGAATTGCAGAATTCTGGCTTTTCAATGGACAAGATTTCTTTAGTTGCTAAAGAAGGTGAAAACGAGGGTGAGCAGGTTAGCGGTGTTGAAGTTAGCGATCATGTCGGAGATACGAAGGTCGTCAACACAACAGATATGGTTGGAGATACCTTTGCAACCAGTAGCACGGGCTTTGCTTTACTGGGCTTGACCAGCTTGGCACTTCCTGGAATTGGGGTCGTTTTGGCCGCTGGAAGTTTTGGTGTGGCCCTGGCTGCTGGTGCGGCAAGTAGCGGAGTCGCGGCGATCGCGTCTAACAATTTAGAGAAGGCACTGATTGATTACGGTATTCCTAAAGCTCAAGCCGCCGCTTATAGCGATCGCTTGCAACGCGGCGACTACCTCATCACTGTAGAGGGAACTGATGAGGAGATTCACCAAACTGAGCAGGTGTTTAGTCAGCAGGGAATTCAAGACTGGAGCGTTTACTAATTAATGCTCGTAGCGTAGGATCATGAGTCCGGGTTTATGTTGGCTTCTTTAGTGTCAATGCACTGATATTGTCATTTTTGTACAAGCTGGAATCTCGCGGTTTTGCGTTAAAACGAAACCGTGAACTTTGGCGATCTCAGATGGTTTCGCCAATGCTATTGTCCAAAATAATCTAAACGGCTGAATGAATTTGTTCTACTATTAGCTGGTCGTCTGCATCTCAGCCAATAAACCACCTTGTAGCTTCCTGAGTGATCGCAGCCGGAACCGTATGAGGTCCATTAAATTCTCGATACTGCACATCATATCTAGCTCGTTGCAACTGAGGCACAATTTTTCGACTACAGCGATCAATCTGAAGCACCGAATCGTAAGTGCCGTGGGAGATGAATAGGCGAGGTTGGCCTTTCTGCCCTGCGGGAGCAATAAATCCAGGCGAGAAGGCAATGACGTGAGTAAACAAGTCCCCATTTGTGATACCAACCGAGAGAGCATAGGAAGCCCCGTCAGAAAAACCAGCGATCGCAAGGCGAGCAGAATCGATCGTGCAACAGCGAAATGTTTGTGCCAGCGCTTCGTCAATAAAAGCAATGTCAGAACCGTATTGCCCAAGAATAATATCCCAAGTCTTGCCACGCGAATCGACGGCAAGCAGAATGATGCCAAAGTCGTCCGCCAAGGGTCGTAGTAGATTCAACCCGCCTTCCGCGTCTCCTCCAGCGCCATGTAGCGTTAACACGAGCGGCGCGGGACGATCGCGCTGATAGCTCTTGGGCACGTAGCGGAGTCCATCCCGTTGACCGTTTAGTTTCAAGGGGTGGAGTCCGATAGGCGCGGTCTCCGTCGGTTGGGTTGGATGGGACAACAATTGTCCTTCTGAATACTTTAGCTTGCTCATCATGTTGATACATTGCTATAGCAAAGCCGATCAATCTGGTGCAGTCGATGACTCGGGCTTTGGCGTGTCTTCAGAGGTGGGAGTGGATTGTACAGGCGTTAGTGGCTGAGAACTCGGAAGGTGTAGCGCGTCAGGAAGACTAGGTTCTGAAAACTCCAGCGATTGATCCTCTAGTGATTCTGTTTCAATTTTTTGTCGATCGCTAATCCCAGCTTGACGATGCGCCGTTGAAAGATCGGTATCAAAGTAATCGTCTTGCTGCCCTTGATCGCGGTAGTCAGAGTATGCGTCAGTCATGATGTGGCGTCCTCAAAACTTGAGCGTATTTAACAGTAGGATTTCTGTGGAACTGCTCAACCTACCTAAAGCAAGACGTTTTAATGAATTAGTCAGATAAAAAGATATGAAAATAGTTAAAAATAGATCAGCTAAAAAATAAAAATTGTCAAGGACACAAATTTTTTATTGCTCAAATTTATCACTGCAGCAATTTTATTTTTGCAAACTTTCTCCTTGTTTGTAGAACAAGCTTGAGCAGGCGTCTTCAAGCTCATCCTCATAAGCTAACCCAGGACAATTGAATTCTTCCTTGGTGAGGAGGTTAAACGGCATCAGCTTTTCTAGGCTCATAAGACTGCTATTAGTAACTAGTGTTCTTGGCTAATTGCAGAAATTAACCTCACTATGAATATTCCGGTTTCTCCTTGGGCATTGATGTCAGAAACCTGCTTTAAAGTGCTTCCAGTCACTCGGAGAAATTTGAATCACTGGAAAATTCAGGCACAGCAGATTCCAAATTTAGAACTGCGTAAACAAGCCTTGATGAGCCTTGCAGACAAACAATTTCACTGCGAAGGTGGCTCAATTTATGGATTGCTTGCCAAAAACCATTGGCAGGAAGCAATCAAATTTATCGTCGCTTATCAAACAATTAGTGACTACTTAGATAATTTGTGCGATCGCAGCACTTCACTTGATCCTGAAGATTTTCGTGCCCTGCATGAATCACTCATCGATGCACTTACACCAGATGCAAAAGGCACTAACTATTACCGAGTTCGAGACGATCAAGCTGATGGTGGCTACTTACAAAAACTCGTTAGAACGTGCCAGGAAATCTTAGGTAAGATGCCAAATTACCCAAAAATTGCTCCAGCTCTGCATGAACTAGCAAACTATTACTGCGATTTACAAGTCCATAAGCATATTAAGGTAGAAGAGCGGGTTCCACAATTAAAGATGTGGTTTTCTTCGCATCAGAGACACGTTCCTGAACTCCGCTGGTATGAATTTTCTGCTTGTGCCGGATCAACTCTAGGGATTTTTTGCTTAGTGGCTTACGCGTTTCAGCAGGATTTGCCTGACGAACTCACAAGTCAGGTCAAGAATAGCTACTTTCCTTGGGTTCAAGGATTACACATTTTACTAGATTACCTAATTGACCAGGAAGAAGATCGCATTCATGGAGATTTGAATTTTTGCTTCTACTATAAAAATAACGATGAAATGACCGAACGATTTAAGCATTTTATTCAAAATGCGACAAAAAGCGTTTCTCAATTACCGCATACTCAGTTTCATCAACTAATTAACCAGGCATTGTTAGGAGTTTATCTGTCAAACAAAAAGGTCAGAAGACAACGGGAGGTTCAGAACATCGCAAAACAATTGATTCAATTGGGCGGTAGTCCAGCATCCTTCTTCTTTCGGAGTCGTTTACTGATGTCTCATTAAGGCTGAACTACATGAGGTTGAACTATGTCTAAAATTGCGATCGTTGGTGCAGGACCAGCCGGATGTTCAGCAGGATATCACTTAGCAAATAGCGGGCATCAAGTGACCCTGATTGACAAACAGTGTTTTCCTAAAGACAAGGTTTGCGGGGATGGCATTAGTATTGAATCCATCCAAGCTGTATCGACTATGGGAATTTACCCACAGGATATTAAAAAGAAGGCTTCTGAGTATGCGCCCATTCACCATTTTCTTCTAGGAGTCTCCAATCAAATTTCTCATAGTGAAACCACAAAACTTGAAGCTTACTGTATTCCCAGATTTGTGTTTGATTACCTTCTCTACACGAAAGCAATTGATGCAGGATGTCATTCTCTGACGCAGGTGGTGAACAAGCACGATTGGCGGGGTCAGGGATTATATGATGCGTTTGATACGATTATTGATGCGCGGGGTGTTTATGCCGGTGAAGTGACTGCGATCGCCATTCGCGCTTATTGGACATTGAAGCGGCAAGATGTTTCTGAAACCGCGTTGGCTGAAGCTCAAATTCACTTCGATCGCAGTTTGGGGGTGAACGGCTACGGTTGGATTTTTCCAGTCTCTACGCAGCACGACTTGATTAAATTGAATGTTGGGGTCGGCGTTTGGTTGGATGAATATCAGAAAATCAATACCAACATTATTCAACTCTTTAAGCAGTTTATCCAGAGCAACGAATCTGCACAACAGCTGCTTGATAAAGTGGTATACCAACAACCACCCAAGGTATTTCCTCTAGCGACTGCTAAGAAAGGTAACAAAGTTGCTGAGGGCAAAATTCTGAGGATTGGAGATGCAGCAAACTTAACCGATCCGCTAACGGGTGAGGGTATTGCCAATGCAGTTCTCAGTGGCTTTTATGTTGCACAAGCCATCAACATGAGTCACGCTCCCAATGCGGCAGCGGATAACTGGCAGTATCTTTACGAATCTCATTTTGAAGCGGATCTGCGGGCGGGTCTACGCATCAAAGCATTTAGAAAGTTCTCCTTCATTAATTACGGGCTGATTTGGCTGATGAAGCGTAATCCTCGAGTTGCCCAGCAGGTGAGTCATGCAGTTGCAGGGGTCGTCCCTTATCACGAAGTTCTAGCTTCTCTTAAATACTAAAGCAAATACTGAAGCCATCATAAAAAAGTAGCCCCCGAAAGGACTACTTTGATCATTAACTTCAATCCTTAGAATGCGTAAGTAAAACAAGCACTACACACTAGTTGAAGGTTGAGAAGAAGATTGAACACTGGATGAACTCGTCATTTCGATTTCTGCTGACTTCACAAATCCATAGTAGAACGAGATCGCAGCAACAATGGTATTAAGCCAGACATTGTTACCAAGCAATGGCGTAATCCCAAATAGGGTATTGGTAAACGGCAGTAATCCTAAAACAGCACCTGCTGCATAGACAATGGCAAAAATCCGATTAAACACAAGTGAGCCGCTTAAGCTCGTGTAGGCAGCAATTCCCCAAACACCAACTAAAATCCCAATGGCATTGTGGAAATAGTTGGTCGGAAACACGCCGAACAGATATCCAAAGTCTTTTGTAGGAATAAAGTTCTCTGGAGGAACGACAAAAGCAGGTACAAATCCAGCTAGACCCAATAGCAAAAACAAGAGACCAATGCTCAAAGCAGCGTAGCGAATTGACAAATTTGCAAAGGTTGATGTTTGCATGACTATATTTTGGTTGTTAAAGAACTTGGTTGTAGATTAAACAAATGGTCTTGTTTCAGTAGACTACAGACAGTAATGACTGGCTAATTCAAAATCCTTAGCGGAGCAGTTGGAGCACATCCCGAAGCACACTATAACCGCCTAAGTCCCAAAGAAGATAGGCAACAAAACCAATCATTGCCAGCCGACCGTTCCATAACTCTTGCTGTGGGTTCCAGCCAAAGATCCAAGCGTTGCGATCGGCACCATTGTAGGCTGGAGTGACAGTAGGAACTTGATCAGTATTGATGTTCTTTGAAGTTTTCATATGAATAGCTCCCAATTGCTTTGTTTCACCATTATGCTATCGAGTAAAATTGCTGTGTTTGTCTGCCATTAGAATTGGATTCTATCTATATCTAAAGATTGGATTTGAGAGTGTTTGAGTGTTAAATAACACAAGGAAAATTGCCCTTATAAAGAAAAGTATTTTTTACTTTTGAATGCAATAAACACTCACACAAAGCTACAAACCCTCTCAGATCGTTGTCTGGAAATGCTCGGCTAGACACTTGAAGAATTGAGCCAATTATAGGTTTACATTCTTATCATTGACGGGTAGCATATGCAGGCTCTTTTGGTTCCAGATACTGCTGCGAGAATGTATTAGTGATCATTTCTTTTGCAGCACTCTTCCAATCTTTACTGACGGATGCCCAGTCCATTCTGCCTTTAGTAGCAACGCTATACTACCGATCCAGCTGATCCCGTGTTCCGGCAATGGTGAGTGCTGCGTAGCGGAGAGATTAATTACTTGAGCTTGGTGATTGCCGCTTGGTGCCGCTACCTCAATGGTCAAGATGATCAAGGAAATGCGATCGCGATCGATGACCTCTTAGCAGATCTGCTCAAGCAACAAGCTCGCATCGGCGGGTTAGATTCAAGACCTTTGCTTAGCCTGTCTGAGATTTTTGGAGAAGATTTACACCAATTACCCCAGTTTATTGAAGCCGTGACCGACACCTTGAGCAAACTCTATAAGATTGGTGCTAGAGCCATGTTGGTTAAGTTAGCTGAAAGACATCAAATCATTCGCTAGTGCCACTGCGCCCCACAAGGGCGCTTCATCTCCTAGTGCTGCTGGCACAATTTCAAAGTTCACTTCCGGCAAGGCAGTCTCTCTAGCCACGCGGCGCACAACTTCCCAGAAGTTTGCGCCTGCTTTGGTCACACCACCTCCCAACACAAACTGCTGGGGATTGATTAAGTTCGCGGCATTGCCAATGCTCACTCCCAACGCCCAGCCCGCTGTTTCTAGCACTTCACGGGCTAGTTCATCTCCTTGAGTCGCTGCCCGACTAACAATCTCACCCGTGATAGCTTCTAGGTCATTTCCAACGAAATGACGTACCCCTTGTCCTCGGCTAGGGGAGCGTTGCATCGTCTCTCGAACCTGTTGAGCCATATAGGGTCCTGATGCTAGTCGCTCTAAACATCCCCGCTTACCACATAAACAAAGTGGGCCTTTTGGATCGACAACTGTATGACCAATTTCCCCAGCCATGCCGTCTGCACCCCGCCAAGGGCGTCCATTCAGAATCCAACCGCCGCCAACACCCGTACTAACCGTGATGTACATCAAACTGTCGCATCCTTGCCCAGCACCAAAGCGATGCTCCCCCAATGCTGCCACGTTCGCGTCGTTGTCCACACTGACCGCTACACCAAATTCTTTGGACAGCAGAGAGGCTAAGGGAATGTTCTCCCAACCAGGCACATGATGCGAGAGCCGCACAGTTCCAGTAGAGGCATCCACGGGTCCGCCAAAACTAACGCCAATCGCGGCAGGTTGTGAGTCTTGCAGCAGATCATGAATGAGCGATCGCATGATTTCCAGATCAGTAGTAGCATTCGCGTTGGGGGGTGAAAAGGCACGTCGGTGAGCAGACCACCGTTTCTCGCTTGCCCTTAACACCGCAGCAGCGTGCTTCGTACCTCCAAAATCGAGCGCTAAGAGCAAGGGGGGCACGTTAGATTCAGGCATTTTTGGTTTCTAAGCTTGTTTTCATGTGGTATCTCCGCCAGCAATTCTCATTTTGGCGAAACGTGGCAAACGCATCGCTATCACATAACACCGCATAAGATGAATATTCTACCCTCTGCGAATACGGGGGAATATATTCGATCGCAGTTTTACCACAAGCCTCCTAAAGCTCTAGCAGAGGAGAAGGGAATTTCTTTACCAGAACTGCTAAAACAAATGGAACCTCAACCCACCAGCGAAGGTTCAGGCGCATAGATGAAAGAGCGTTAGTTCACTGGAGTTTAGACTAAGCCCAGCAAAGAGCAGTTCAGAAAGAGCAGCCATAGAAA
>NZ_JCACKG010000073.1:0-18794 GCF_059505265.1 Myxacorys chilensis
GCATCGTCGGATTCCAGTATCTACTTGAATCATTCTTTATTGGGCAACGCCGAAAATTGAATGGGGTCTCATCCATACTTCTACTTCACCAAGTACCAACCTGATGTGAACAGTGCATTACAAGCTCTACGTCAACAGGAGTTTGAAGCAGGAAGGTATGACCCTGTTATGAATATGCACAACCCTTCAATGTGGATGTTCCAATTCAACTTTCCGCCTAATGCTCAATCTATATCTCCAGGTGCCCGCCACGCTTCAATTGAAGCAGCTTTAGAAGATTCTGAAGATAGCGGAACAGGCTCTATTCTTGATATCCAGAAAATTAGCGACTCTCCAGAATTCCTTGCTTCTTGGGCTTTATCTGCTGATGAGACGTTAGCTCTATTTGGTACAGATAAACCCACAAGGCAGATGGTGGAAGGCATCATCATTGCTGGGGGAGAGCTTGATCATTGGGAGGAGACGGGCTACGACATATGGGATGAGTTTTGGGACACAATGGGACGTGGAGAAAGTCGATACATTGTCCTTTATGACAATAATCAACCATTAGAAATCTTCTTTATTGGGTATTCAGTTGACTAGAGAACCTTGTTGCCTAACTAGCGCTCTTGCACCCTAACTGCTGAGAATTCATGTGTTACTTACCTATAGCGACTGGAGAGCAACAATGGTGCTACGGATGAGAATTAACGCTCTTCAGTCTCGTCATTTTCGTTAAACACAAGTAGAATTTTGCGACAAAACTCTTTCAAACTGTCGCAAATTTCAGGAGTCGGATGCTTATCGCCTGCAAAGTTCCAATCCTCAATCGTTGAGAGCGTCCATTGCTTGCCTTCATGAGTAAACCCGGCGGCTTCAATGCCGATCGCGCGGTGCAGGCTTGTCTCTGAGTCCTGATGGAAGCGAATTTGAATCAAAATACATCGGCTCTGAAATCGACGGCTCCAGCCCGGAAAATTGAAGCTTAGGTCAATAGAATCTGGGTCAACGAGTTCGCGGGTATCAGCATCGTTTGCCCACGGTTTGAGATCTGAGCGGGCGTCAGGATACTCCGACTTGAATAGATTGACGATCGCAGCAATCTTGCTGGCAGTCTTAAGATTGATAGCTTGTTCTGCTGCATTCACTCCAAGCGATTCTCCTAGCACGACCTGTTTATCCAACCTTAGCGGTTATTTTCTATGATAGTCACCCGACTTATGATGAAGCCGTGCCGAGAGATACTAAAAAAGTTGTTGACACATTCCCTCCATTTGTTGCTAATATACCTAAGGAACGCGCGTTGGGGCGTCGCCAAGTGGTAAGGCACCGGGTTTTGGTCCCGGCATTCCTAGGTTCGAATCCTAGCGCCCCAGTTAGTTAAAAAACTTCAAGTCAAAAAGCGGTGAAGGTTAACCTTCACCGCTTTTTGACTTGCGAGAACAAACTTTGGACGAGTAATTAGCGCAGGGCGCAACTCCACAGGAACCGCTTTACAAGTTCCTCATTGCACATTACTTAAACAGTCTTGGCTTCTTCGTCGGCGCAACTGATTGACGCACTTGGACTCCACCTCTGAGCATCTCTCCTGTGCCGCCATCTTTAGGTGATAAGAAAGGCTTCAGGTTAATGTTGCCATTCGATACCTGTGTCCGCTTGCGACCCAACCCTAAAGCGTCTCCCAATCTACCAAGGATGTTGTTACTACCACTTTCACCGTAGGTATAGACGCCTTGAGTTTGTTGGCCGCTATCGGCAACCGTGAGATTTTGGAAGACGCGATCGCGCGTTGCTACTGGGTCTTGTCCAGCCGGGACAGTCAGGACAATGCGGCACGACGGATAGCGCTCAGTCGTCACACAAACTGTATTTAATCCGTTTTCAACTCCTGTCTTCATTTCTACCAATCCATCAGGACGGTAAGACTCTAGACGACGGGCAATCTCATTACAACGACGCTCAGGACTCCAGCCCCCACCCATGGCTGTCGGAACCGCCCAAGGAAAGGCGACGTTGGGCCGGTTGTCAGGATAGTACATAACCGTAGGCTGACCCGTGTTGGTCTGACACATAAACCGGACTCCATTGAGCGGCGGTGTTGCCGTTGTCCCGCCAGACGTCCCCGTGTTAGAGCCACCTGGACCAATGATGATATCTCCAGGATCGGCAGGAGTCGTTTGGGCAAATGCAGCCCCACTCATGAGCATTACGGCTCCCAACGAAAGACTTACTCCTTTTACTGTTCGCGCCTTTAAGCCCAACCCAAACTGTCGTAGCGACATGGTACTCAACCTCGATTCTGTGGATGAATTGATAATATTACTGTTCCCTCGATTGCCCTTCTACAGTTCTGTTTCAGTCCTGAGAAGACAGTCGAGAAAGTAGACTCTAAATAGGCTAATCTCTCACTCCACTAAGACAGATTTTTTAGGGAACTTGTTCCCCACAGAAAAACTAGTTGTGCTAAGAAATGCTCGCGATCGCTAAACCGTTCCTAAAAAGCCGCTTTTGGCTTTAACTCTTAAGGGGGTTTACTTAACTTCATGACTTCTCGTATCGTATACTACGCAAAGTATTAGAAAGGAGAAAGGCTGCATGTCGGAGGCAACAAAGCCCCTGACGGTTCCGAGAGAGTTGTTAGGTCCGCCTGGTGACGTCAATCCAACCCTGATCATTTTCTTTTCGTCAATTTTAATTGCCACCCTTTCGGTGATTGGCTATTGGTGTTGGCATTGGGTTGACTGGTGGTGCTTCTGCCTCGACGGACTGGCATTACACTTAGTCGGAACTGTGATTCATGATGCCTGTCATGGAGTTGCACATCGCAATAAAGTTGTGAACGCTGTACTGGGACATGGAAGCGCATTGATGCTGTGTTTCTCCTTTCCAGTGTTTACCCGCGTCCACATGCAACATCACGCTCATGTGAACGATCCAGACAACGATCCAGATCATGTAGTATCTACGTTTGGACCTCTGTGGATCATTAACGCGAGGTTCATGTACCACGAAATTTTCTTTTTTAGACGCAAGCTATGGCGTAAATACGAGCTTCTAGAATGGGCGATCGCGCGGATGGTGTTAGCCGCGATCGTATTTACCAGTTACCAGTACGGTTTCATGGGCTATGTCTTCAATTTTTGGTTTATCCCACTTGCGATCGTTGGGATGGTACTAGGAATGTTTTTTGACTATTTGCCCCATCGCCCGTTTAAGGAGCGCGATCGCTGGAGAAACGCGAGAGTATATCCTGGGCGACTTCTGAATTGGCTGATCATGGGACAAAACTATCATTTAGTTCATCACTTATGGCCCTCGGTTCCTTGGTACAACTATGAGAAGGCGTACTACGCAACCAAGCCGCTTCTAGATGCCAAAGGCTCACCTCAATCGATTGGGCTACTAAAAGAAGATTTTTTAGGCTTTGTGTATGACATTTTCTTAGGGATTCGATTTCACCCGAAAGCTCAAGAAGAACCAGAGTTTCAAGCCGCTTCTGAAGTTTTGCAAGAAACTTCGGTCGCTGATTAACACTGATAAACCGCATTAATTCAGACTTTAACGAATCTGAATTTTTTTGCACAAATCTGTCTCGGTAGAGAGGCTAGTTCCTCTCTGTGTTCGTCAGACTTGTATTCAGAAGAATTGCATTATTGAAACTCTGAGGGATAAAAATGGAAGGAACAAAAATTGTTGGATATCTTTTCACTCTTCTGGCTACAGCACTTAGCCTTCTAGTTGCCGATATTCTTTTACCTGGCGTCAGTATTCAAAGCTTTCCTGTAGCGATAATCGCGGGTGTCGTGATCGGTCTGATCAACACCTTCATCAAGCCGATCCTAACGCTCCTGACACTGCCAATTAACTTCCTGACACTTGGTTTGTTCTCGCTAGTGGTCAACGGTATCTGCTTTACCCTAGCCGCCGCTTTAGTTCCTGGATTCATGGCTCATGGCCTTTGGGCATTCATTCTAGGACCTGTCGTGTTGTCGTTTGCTAGCACGTTCTTGAACAAATACTTTGCTGAGCGCAATACTGACCTCAAGCCTCAGGCATAAGAAAACGGGTATAAAAAAACAGGGTGGGAAGACGCTACCCTGTTCTAATTCATTAACCTTACCGATGGGGAGAACCAATCTGAGCCAGCGACCAGTCTGGCCTCAGATTTTTTGCTTTTCTGAGGTAGGGATGATGAATTTTAATGGCTGGATTGGGAGTGTTGAAGTGAATTAAAAATCGAATACACCGCTCTAAGCTACCTTCAACATGCATCTGCTGCACATCAATCAGGGGGATGTTTTCCCAGTTGGGGCGATCGCGGGCGATCGCTGCCGGAAACGTAGCATCCAAATCCTTTGTGACCGTGAAGAAGGCGCTGACAATCTCGTTAGGGTCAAGTTGATTGTAAGTTTCTAATTCATCTAATAGTTCTGTCACCGCGTCTCGAATTGCCTCAATGGTATTTTCTGAAACGGTGGTTGCCCCACGAATTGCTCGAACACGCCACTCCACGCCAAGTCCTCCCCTTAATTAAAATTCTGCTGGTGCTGTTGGAACGCTACCACATTAGCTTATCAAGACAGAGTGTGAGCAATTGCGTAGCAAGTATGAGGAAAAGTTTACGGACGGTAAAGCCATAAGGGAAGCCCACTTGTGGAAAGCTCGAATTCTAGCCATTCGGCTCCGGTCGCTAGGGCTGGAACCGCACGAATCGCTTGATTAAGCTGCTCATTGGACGTAAAGCGGCTGACTAAAGATTTCCGTTCCTCAAAGTTGTGAACGCGAGTTTTTTCAGGATCGAGTCCGGCGAGTTCGGCAACCCAACGCCGAGCATCTTCTTCGGTTCCTAAGCGATCGACAACGCCTAAAGCAACGGCCTGTTCTCCGCTAAAAATGCGACCGTCCGCAAAGGATTTAACCGCCTCAACATCCAAGCGTCGCGCATCGGCAACGGTGTGGACAAACTGAGAGTAGGTGACATCTACTAAGTCTTGCAGAATGGTTTGCTCAGTGTCAGTAAGTTGGCGATCGAAGGACAAAATATCTTTGTAGGGTCCCGATTTGATCACTTTAAACGAAACCCCGACGCGATCGAGCAAGCGTTCTAAGTTGTTGCCTCGAATGATCACACCGATGCTACCCGTGATCGTGCCCGGATTTGCCATGATGTAGGGTGCGCCCATGCTGATGTAGACACCACCCGATGCAGAAAGATTGCCAAAACTCGCGACGATTTTAACTTTTTCTTGTAATCGCTTGAGCGCACTGTAAATCTCGTGAGAATCGACGACGGTTCCGCCAGGACTGTCAATTCTGAGCAGCAGAGCCGGAAAACCTCGTTCTTCGACCGTTTTAAGATCTTCTAAGACACGGTTTCGGGTTGCCCCTGCGATCGCGCCTTTGACTTCAATTCGAGCAATCTGTTTACGCGCACCACGCTTGAAAAAACGAACCATAGTTTAGCTAAGGAGAATCTAGTGTTAAAAAGAATAAACTCTAACTACATAGAGAACTTCTCTTCAATCTTAGCCTTTTCCCCCTCTAGAGTGCTTTTTAAGAGCTGTGCTGCGTGCGCCGCTCCTTAACAGAACTACATAATTTCATTAAGATAAACAGAAGGCTCAGGTATCCTCATGCATCTCAAACTTACTGAATCTCGGCTGCCCGTTGCTTCTGTTTTGCTGATTGCGCCCTTCTTCTTGTGGGGAACCGCAATGGTCGCCATGAAAGGCGTCATGCCCAACACGACTCCTTTCTTTATGGCAGGTGTCCGGCTGTTGCCTGCTGGACTATTGGTACTAGCGGCAGGGGCAGTGATGGGACGATCGCAGCCGAGAGGCTGGGCAGCTTGGCTCTGGATTTTGCTGTTTGGATTGGTCGATGGAGTGCTTTTTCAAGGATTTCTGGCGCAAGGGCTCACGAGAACCGGAGCCGGACTCGGTTCTGTCATGATCGATTCTCAGCCCTTAGCAGTGGCGATATTGGCACTGTGGCTGTTTGGAGAAAAAATCGGAGTTTGGGGCTGGTTGGGATTAGCGTTTGGCGTGCTTGGCATTAGTTTGTTGGGGCTGCCTGAAGAGTGGATTTTGTCTGCTGGAAACCAATTTGTAGACGTGATGACAGATGTGGGTTCCTTCTCGGATGCGATCGTAGGGCTGTTTGATAATGGACAGTGGTTGATGTTGCTGGCTGCTTTATCGATGGCAGTTGGAACAATTTTGGTGCGCTATGTCTGCAAATATGCCGATCCGGTTACGGCAACGGGTTGGCATATGGTCTTGGGCGGTGTACCGCTCTTTGCGTTGTCGGGGCTGCTAGAAACGTCTCAGTGGTCAAATTTGACGGTTTCAAACTGGCTGTCGCTGTCGTACTCTACGATATTTGGCAGCGCGATCGCTTACGGTTTGTTCTTCTATTTCGCCTCTAGCGGTAGTCTCACGAGTCTAAGCTCTCTCACGTTTCTGACACCCGTCTTCGCGCTGCTCTTTGGCAACGTGTTTCTGTCGGAAGTGTTAACGCCGATTCAATGGTTGGGTGTGGGTTTGACCCTGATCAGCATTTATTTGATCAACCAGCGAGATGTCTTGAGCGAGAAATTCCAAATCTCGATTTCTCCGGATTTAGCTGAGACTAGCCCGAAAGAGCAACTGATGTCGTCTGTAACTCAGAACTCCAGCGAAATTATGCCAGTACCTTTAGCACAGGTCGAGTCTGAATCGGAACATCCCTCGTAGCGAGTTGAGCAACTTTCCCGGGCAATCTAGGGTCTGGCGGTTAGGATTGAGCTAGTTTGTCAAAGCTGCTTTCTTGGTACGCTAGTCGCCCTTTTCTTGGATTAGCCTATGATCTCCTATCGCCGTGTTCTTTTCATCCTGACGTTTGCGTGTCTAGGTATCGCTGTGCCTAGCCATAGCACAATTGCGACTAGCCTAACCGCTCGTCTGACTCAGGTATCTAGTTCTAATCAGAAGGCAATTCTACCGATTGCACCGCCACTCTTGGCGAAAGCAGATCAAGGAAGTTTGAGTAAACCAGTATGGAAGTCGCCTTGGCTGCTAGGCGGAATTGGCGCTTCGAGTCTTGTGGGTGCAACAGCGTTAGTCCTGTCTCGAAAAAGGCGTCATGAAGGCTCGGAGGAGTTGACGCCCAGAGAAAAACTACTGCTTCCTGAAGCGCCTTCCTCAAAAGATTCGTTTGTGGGAGAAGCACCTAGCGATCCTTTGGAGTTTGGCAAAGCCAATCGCACAATAGCCGACTCGCAAATGGCCAGTAGTACGTCAACTTCTGACATTTCCCACTCAGGGTCGTTGGTTAAAGAAAAAGAATTAGTTGATGCGACGGGTAACGTAGTTGCCAATCGTTCAGTAGCGTCGGACTCAAAAGCGACAGAAACCCCTGTTTCAGAAACAACTCGCCTAGCTAAAATCAACATTGTAGAGGAGTTAATTCATGAGCTTCGGTTACCTGATCCAGCAAAACGTCAGAAGGTGATTTGGGAGCTTGGACAGCGAGGCGATAGTCGGGCTGTTCAACCGCTTGTTGATCTGATGATGGATTCAGATTCTCGGCAACGGAGTTTAATTTTGTCCTCGCTGTCCGAAATTGGCACTCGAACGCTGAAACCGCTCACTCGCGCCCTGGCAATTTCGCTACAGGATGAGAACGCTGATGTACGAAAGAATGCTATTCGAGATTTGACGCGGGTGTATGACATGGTGGCGCAGATCAGCCATTTGTTGAATCAGGCAACTGACGATCCCGATCAAGATGTGCAGGAAACAGCCCGGTGGGCGTTGGGTCAACTCAACCGAATTCGATCGACGCCGGGAAGAGAAGCGCTGCCTACGACACAGAATTCGGTGAGTCGGCCAGAGAGCTTGCCGTAGCCGAATGAAGAGATAATGAGATCTCGTGTTCTCCAGCTATAGGTTTTGCTACCGTGTCTTATCTTCGTCCGCTCAGAGTATTACTGCTGTCTACTCCGGTGGGAGCGATTGGATCAGGGTTGGGCGGTGGCGTGGAGTTAACGTTGCAAAGTGTGGCACGATCTCTGCTTCAACGAGGACACAGCATCACCGTTGTTGCGCCCCAAGGTTCAGTATTAGACGGAATTCCCCTGATCGAGATTCCTGGCGAACTGCAAATTACTGCTCAAACGGGAGGGCGCGATGAGCTGATCACCCTGCCGAAAAACTCTGTGCTAGGCAACATGTGGGACTATGCGAGGCAAGTGCAGCACGAGTATGATTTGCTGTTTAACTTTGCTTACGATTGGCTGCCGTTCTATCTGACGCCATTTTTTGAGCGATCGATCGCGCATTTGGTCAGCATGGGTTCGCTCAGTGACGCGATGGATCACATCATTGGCAACGTGGCAGAGCGGTTTCCTCAAACGATCGGCGTTCATAGCTTGGTACAAGCGGAGACCTTTCAGTTTGCCGATCAGTGTTTCAACATCAAGAACGGCTTTGATCTGTCGAGCTATCAGTTCTGCGCTGCTCCCCAAAATTATTTGGCCTGGGTCGGACGAATTGCACCCGAAAAAGGATTAGAAGACGCAGTAGCAGCGACTCAAGCCGTAGATGTTCCGCTCAAGATTTGGGGAGTCATTCAAGATCAGAACTATTGGCAGAAGATCTTGGCGGACTATCCGACTGCGCCGATCGAATATGCGGGCTTTCTGTCTACCCATGAGCTACAGCAGGCGTTAGGAGCATCACGAGCGTTACTGATGACGCCGCATTGGGTGGAGGCGTTTGGCAATGTTGCGATCGAAGCGTTAGCGTGCGGTGTGCCTGTGATTGCCTATCGGCGCGGCGGCCCGGCAGAAATTGTGCGAGACGGAGAAACAGGCTGGTTGGTTGAGCCGGATCGGGTGGATGAGTTGGTGAGCGCGATCGCAAAAATTGATCAACTCGATCGCTCCAGTTGCCGTCGCCAAGCTGAGACCGAATATTCTTTGGAAGCGTTGAGTGATCGATTGGAAACTTGGTTCGCCAACATCTTGAATTCGTCTCAGGCTTAGAGTAAGGTGTGGCAGCGGATTTGGTAGCGAATGTGGCGGATGTAGGATCTGTGAGGCGCTAACTTTTCCTGACCTATTCATCGCCAATTATGAAACTTTGTCAGCTTCCAACACCACTTCAACCTGGGGATCTGCTGCAGGTAATTGCGCCGAGTGGGGCACTGCGAGAATTGAGTGCCTTTAACCGAGGCGTGGAAGTGTGGCGCGATCGCGGCTATCGAGTGGAATTGACAGCGGGATATGACGATCGCTTTGGCTATCTTGCTGGAACGGATGAGGTTCGTCGCAGGGCGCTTGAAACTGCATTAAACGAGCCGGACTGTCGCGGGATTTTGTGCGCGAGAGGCGGTTGGGGCGGAGCGAGACTGCTCGAAAAATGGGCATTTCCACCCGTTGAACCAAAGTGGCTGATCGGATTTTCAGATATCACTAGTCTGCTGTGGGCGTACTCTTGCGAAGGCGTGGCGGGCGTTCATGCTCCGCTGCTGACTACGATCGCAGCCGAACCTGACTGGTCAAAGCAGCGATTGTTTGATCTTGTTGAAGGTCGTTCTCTTCCACCTTTAAAGGGGGTCGGTTGGGGCGGCGGACAAGTTACTGGGCTTCTGCTGCCTGCAAATCTTACCGTTGCCACTCACCTATTGCACACTCCTTGGCAACCCGATTTGTCGGATGTGATTCTGGCAATTGAAGATGTGACCGAGCTTCCGTACCGCCTTGATCGGATGTTGACGCAGTGGCGATCGTCTGGCGCATTCAATTCGATTCGAGGGATCGCGATCGGGCGTTTTAGCCAGTGCGATCCCCCACCAAACCTCCTTAGCTTTTCAGTCGAAGCGGTCTTGCGCGATCGCTTGTCTGACTTAGGAATTCCGATCGTGTCAGACTTACCGTTTGGTCATGATGGCGAGAATGCCGCCTTGCCTGTTGGTATACCTGCGACTTTGGATGGCGATCGCGGCGTTCTAAGTTTCTAAAACTTTCAAAAAACGGTTCCGTCTGGACACAAGCGAGATATGATTCCAAAGGAGTAGAACAGAACGTAGCAATGGTAGAACGTCCCATCAAAAAATCTGAGCGGCAGGCTCAACCCACCCCTGATGCCGCTCCTCAGAATACAGAGTCCAGTTCCGCTCCTCAAAGTTTGGAGTCCGGTTCCGCTCCTCAGAGTTCGGAGCCTAAATCTCCTCCACCTAAGCCAGTTCGTCGAAGTCCAGACGCCAAATCTTCTGAAGAGTCTGACCGCGGAGGACGGAGAACCGATCGAGCATCGGGCAGAGGCAGAAAGGGCGATAAGGAAGAACCTAGACAGGCAATGAATCCTGCGTTGATGCGAGGTCCAAAACCTGTTCAGCCTAAGCCTGCACCCGAACCTCAACCTGAAGAAGCAATCGCTGAGGACGCTCAGGAAGAGGCGACTTCTGAAGAATCTCAGGAAGAAACGGCTGAAGCCTAGCAAATCATCGGTGAGATTTAGTCAGTAAGCTGGTGAGGATGTTTAGATGCACCGTCCTCACCAGCTTGTTGATCTTCTTGACACCTTTCACCTCTCAAGGTTATGCCCATTTAGTCCATGCCTTGGTGTCGATGATGCCCAGTCGCTAGTCTTGGTGCAAGATGTCAGTTTCAACGAACTGCTGACGATTAGCCCGAAGACACGGCGAAGTAATCTTTTGTTCAAGGGCGCAACATAGTAGAAGAGACATTATAAAAGGGACATTGCAGCCAGATATTCTGTCGCAATTCAGCATTACCAATTAGTAGCGATCGCTCTCCTGCGAATAGACAGGCACTCTCGTTGTGGCTTCTTCGCTGTGACCACGTTTAACTTCGTTCATCGTGAACGCAATCAAAAATCCGACAACCAATCCGACAACGCCCAACATTTGAAAGAAGATCTTGTCGCCGCCCACGCCTTCAGGCAAAAGACTGTAAATCGTCAGGTACACAACTGCGCCAACGTTACCGTACGCGCCAACGTTACCGGCAATCTGACCTGTAATGCGGGGCTTGATTAACGGCACGATCGCATAGGTCGCCCCTTCTGCCGCCATTACAAAGAAGGATGCCACCATTGTCATCAGCACCACCGCCACGATCGCAACCCCTTGGCCAAACGTACTGAAGAGGAGATATCCCAGTCCAGTACAGCCAATGGTAATAGCTAGCGTCCATTTGCGGCTCCCCACTTTATCTGAGATCCAGCCGCCTCCAGGACGAGCAACAATATTCATGAAGGCATACATTCCTGCGATCGCACCCGCCATTGCTGCCGTCAACCCAAAGCCACGTTGAAAGTAAGTTGGCAGCATCGACACAACGGCTAACTCTGAGCCAAAGCAAGCGACATACGCTAATTCTAAGTTAGCCACTTGAGAGAACTTATATCGTTCTTCCGCCGGGTAGTGGAGTTGTCCGGTCATCAGGGGCTTGTTTGCCTGCCAAATGTTATAGGACTGAAATAGATACAAACCAACCAGCAGCAAACAAGTAATTCCAAACCCAATATCATTAAGGAACTTCGCTTGGGTTAAGCGCCAAGCAATCAAGCCTAACACTCCAACTAAGGGAATGTTCATCAACAAGAGAAACCAAAAGTCGCGCTTGGTCGTGACTTCCATGCCTGCGCTACTGGCAGGGCGCTGATAGACCTTACCGGGAGGAGTATCGGTCACGTTAAAGTAATAGATCACGCCGTAAATGGCAGATAGGATGCCTGTCAGCGCGATCGTAAACCGCCAGTTTACCTGTCCAGCCGCTAAGAATGCCGTTCCCGCCGCGATCGTTGGCAGCGTAAAGGCAGCACCGGCTGACCCAAAATTTCCCCAGCCGCCATAAATGCCTTCAGCTAAACCAATTTCTCGTTCACCAAACCACTCCGCTACCATCCGAATTCCGACAACAAAGCCGCAGCCTACAATGCTGAGTGCCAAACGGCTGATCACCAGCTGCCCAAAGTTTTGAGCCAGGGCAAAGGCGATACAGGGGATCGCCGCATAAATCAGTAGACAAGAATAGGTAATGCGAGGACCAAAGCGATCCAAAATCATTCCAATGATGATTCGTGCTGGAACCGTCAGCGCAACATTGCAGATTGCGATGGTTCGCATCTGTGGATCAGTCAACCCCAGTTCAGCCTTTACCAATGTTGCTAACGGTGCAAAGTTAAACCAAACGACAAAGGTGAGAAAAAAGGCAAACCAAGTAAAGTGCAGGATGCGATACCTGCCGCTAAACGACCATATTCCAGCCATAACGTTAACTCCAAAAACTAGGACATACAACCTTTTAAGTCACGGATACGCGATCGCAGCGAAAATCATCAAAACATCGCGGCGTATCTAACAGCAACTAAAAATTCTCAATAGCGCTTGAAGCACTTACTGGATAGCTTGGGTGAAAACATTTTGCTTTGAAGACTGCGAGGTTAACAACGCTCAAATGATGATTCCTAAACACTACAAGCAACTAAGTTTTATAAAGTAGACCGTTTGCTTTACAGGGAAGATTACCTGTGAGAGCAAGGTTGCTCTGTGTAACTCATTACAAAAGTATGGAAGCCATACTTTCCATGCATTGACCAAATGCAATAGCTGCATTATGCAATTGAGGATTGGCTTCGCCAAGCTCTAAAGAATGGTCGAAACTGCTTAAGAATTCAGCGATCGTTTACTTGGAGTGTGATCTAGGGTGGTTAAGATTTGAGAACAATGTTGAGAGATATTTCTGTAGCCAAAGCTACAAAACCGATATACTGAAGAAACGCGGTTAATCTTGTGGAGACTTATCTAATGAAATCTCATAATCATGTTCCCACTCTTAGTCCTCATGTTCTACACAACGGACTAAAAATAGCTTTCATTGCTGTAACTGCGTTTGTTGTTAGCTCAATTCCTGTTATTTTTAGTGCTCAAATCGCTAACTCACCCGCTAATAACTCTGCTCTCTACGGAGAATCAGGTTTGTGGAGCGTAATGTCGGAGAAATAAGCGACTCTTACCTCTGACGATCGCAAGAAACAGAGAGGAGTAATGTCAGTTTCACCGAATTGAATCGCGGGATACATCAATCGTCAATATATCTAGTGCTAACGGATGTTTGCTGCCTTTTAGTGGATCGAAAAGGAGCGAAACAGTGTTATTGCCTGCGTTGAGCCAAATTTTAGAAACCTTCGTCTGTTGCCACTGATTCCAACTGCCAGTCGTCGGAAAAACCTGTTGATCGGCAATACTTCGACCATTGATATACAGATAGCGAACCGCATCGTCTGTAGATGCGTAACGGAACGCTAGGTCGTAGTTTCCAGAGCAAGCAACATCAACGCTAAATTGAGCATTCTGACCAACCGTTTTTGCAGGATAGGGTGTTTGAGTCGTGAGCGCGATCGCGGCATTTAACGCATCGATGGCAGAAGTCTGACGAGCCGCATCAGTTTGATCGATTTTGCCTGCCCAATCTAAGCCAAACTGATGCTGATCATTCCGGGTTGCCCAAATTGAATCGGCATTCTGAAGAATAAAAGCACGATAGCTTGGTTTAGGACGAACCGCATACAGTGCGGATAAGTTTCGCATGAAAACGCCTTTGAATTGCGGAGCATCGTTGCCGCAGTCGTTTGGTTCGCACGGTTCCCGCAGAATGCCCTGAGGAGCTAGGTTTGCAATGCTGGCATCTGCGATCGCGACGGCTTGCTCTAATAATTCCTGATCTTGAGTGCCACGGTAAAGATCGACTAGTCCGCCAATCAATACGCCTTGGTTGTATGTCCAAACAGTTTTACCATTGTTTCGACAATTGCTATCCAAACCATCATTGACGAGTTGTTGATCGTTGATCATTCCCGATTGCTTAAACCATTGCCACGATCGCTGTGCCCACTGTAAATAATTAGGATTGTTGGGTTCGCGTAAATGCAACTTTGCTGTCGCGGCTAGAAACAATGAGTTTGTAATTGCATTCTTATACGTGAGTTCTTTTTTGTGCCAATACAATCCACCTCCACACACGTTTGTATCCCATCCTGTCTCCATGCTATGGATAATGGTTTTTGCTTGGTCTAAGTATTTCGTTTCGCCAGTCAAATCGTATGCTTTGATCCACGCGATCGCCCACCAACCATCATCATCTCGAAACCACGGATTAATGAAATTTGCATATCTCGGCTTCTGATAAAAGGTGTTGTAAATGTTGCTTCGATAAGTGAGCGAATCGGTGAGGCGGGAATATTCGATCGTGGCGTCAAGCGCGTTAGCTGCATTCCACCAATTGGTTGTGTCCCACAGTCCGGTAAAGCTGTTGTAGAACATTTGCAGAGCTGCCATGCCCGCCGCGATTCCTGGGGAACAAGTTCCTGGTACGACCATTGGTGTTTCTAAAATAATGCAGATTCAGGTAATGCTACATGAGGCTGTAGCGACGAGCAAGATGCAGAATCAAGATCCATACATTCAGAATTAAGATCTGCGATCGCAGAATCAAGATCCATGCATTCAGAATTAAGATCCACGGGTTCAGAATTTAAGATCTGCGAGTTGAGAATTCAAGTCTGCAAATTTTTCATGGATTTAGGAGTGATTAGAGTTGTGGCACTAATTGCGGTAATCGCTTTTCCTGCCTGAGCCATCAGTCTAGCCGTTACAATAGACCTGCACCGCCTAATGCTATTTCTATGAATGCGCCTGTAGATTTTCTCGATGCTTTTGATGTGGTAGTAGTCGGAGCCGGACACTCTGGATGTGAAGCGGCTCTAGCAACCGCTCGTCTGGGCTGTCGTACCCTTTTGCTGACGCTGAACCTCGATAAAATTGCATGGCAGCCTTGCAATCCTGCTGTGGGCGGTCCGGCAAAATCGCAGTTGGTGCATGAAGCCGACGCGATCGGGGGCGAGATCGGCAAGGTGGCAGATCGGACGTATTTGCAGAAACGCATTCTCAACGCCTCTCGTGGCCCGGCGGTATGGGCATTACGGGCGCAAACCGACAAGCGCGAATATGCCAACGTGATGAAAGCGATCGTCGAGAATCAGGAAAACTTGACGATCCGGGAAGGCATGGCGACGGATTTGATTTTGGGCACAAATGATGAAGTGATCGGCGTTCAAACCTACTTTGGTGTTGCTTTCGGGTGTAACGCCGTTATTCTGACCACTGGAACGTTTTTAGGCGGAAAAATTTGGGTCGGCAACAAATCAATGGATGCTGGGCGAGCAGGAGAATTTGCTGCGGTTGGACTGACCGACACGTTAAATCGATTTGGGTTTGAAACCGGACGCCTCAAAACTGGAACGCCTGCTCGTGTCGATCGCCGTTCGGTCAACTTCGATGTGCTAGAGCCTCAGCCCGGTGATGACGATGTGCGCTGGTTTAGCTTTGATCCAGACGCCTGGATTGAGCGGGAACAACTGCCCTGCCATTTGACGCGCACCACCGCCGCAACGCATCAGATCATTCGTGAAAACTTGCATTTGTCTCCCGTTTACGGAGGCTGGGTCGATGCAAAAGGACCGCGCTACTGTCCCAGCATTGAAGACAAAATTGTTCGATTTGCCGATAAAGAAAGCCATCAGATTTTTATTGAACCTGAAGGACGCGACACGCCAGAGCTTTATATTCAAGGCTTCTCAACGGGCTTGCCCGAATCGATTCAGCTAAAAATGCTGCGATCGCTGCCTGGCTTAGAAAACTGTACGATGCTCCGTCCTGCCTATGCCGTTGAGTACGATTACCTTCCAGCAACTCAGTGTTATCCAACCCTGATGACCAAAAAAATCGAAGGTCTCTTTTGCGCTGGGCAAATCAATGGCACAACAGGTTACGAAGAAGCCGCTGCCCAAGGACTGGTCGCCGGAATCAATGCGGCTCGATTCTGTCGTCATCAAGAACTAATCGTGTTTCCGCGTGAATATAGTTACATCGGAACCCTGATCGATGACCTGTGTACGAAAGATTTGCGCGAACCCTATCGAGTTCTAACCTCGCGATCGGAGTATCGTCTGATTCTGCGATCGGATAATGCCGATCAACGGCTCACTCCGTTAGGACGCGAGATTGGACTGATTAATGATCGGCGTTGGCAACGCTTTACGCACAAACAAGAAACCATTGCAGCCGAAAAAGAGCGATTGCATGAGACGCGGGTGAAAGAGCAGAGTGATGTTGGAAAAGCGATCGCAGCTGATACCCAGCAGATCATCAAAGGATCAATCACGTTAGCCGATCTTTTGCGTCGTTCAGGATTTCATTATGTGGATCTAGAACGGTACGGTTTGGGGAATCTAGAGTGCGATCGCGCTGAAAAAGAAGGGGCAGAAATTGACATCAAATATTCTGGCTATATTCAACGGCAACAGCACCAAATTGAGCAAGTCAGTCGTCAAGAACACCGCAAACTTCCGATCGAGTTAGACTACAACGCGATCGATACGCTGTCGAAAGAAGCGCGGGAGAAGCTATCGAAAGTGAAACCTCTCACGATTGGTCAAGCGTCTCGAATTGGAGGCGTAAATCCTGCTGATATTAATGCGTTGCTAATTCATCTCGAAGTGCAAGCTCGTCGGAGCGCAGAGGTGCTGACATGAACGCCTACACGATCAACTTCAATCCTGTTTTTAACATGACTGATGAGCAGTTCTACCAGCTTTGTCAGCTCAATCCTGATGTCAAGTTTGAGCGCAATGCAATGGGAGAACTATTAATTGTGTCACCTACAGGTGGAGAAACCGGACGCTACAATGCTGGACTAATCGCAGATTTTGTGTTTTGGAATCGACAGACTCAGCTAGGGGAAGTCTTTGATTCCTCAACTTGCTTCAAGTTACCAGGAAATGGAAATCGTTCTCCTGATGTGGCTTGGGTCAAAAAAGAGCGATGGGACGCTCTCACGCTTGAACAAAAGAAAAAGTTTCCGCCGATCGCGCCTGATTTTGTTTTAGAACTGATGTCTCCAACAGGTACGCTGCGAGAGACTCAAGCAAAAATGCAAGAGTATATGGATAGTGGGGTGAAATTGGCTTGGCTCATTGATCCAGAAGCGCGACGAGTTGAAATTTATCGATCGCAGCAACAAGTAGAAATCCTGGAAGTTCCCGAAACCATCTCAGGAGAAGATGTACTGCTGGGATTTAGCTTGAGTTTGAAAACAATTTGGTAGCTCATCCATGTATCATGCAAAGCCATCATGTGATTAATTATCTAGACATCTGAGGTTTAGGCAGATTCCAGAGCAACCTACAGGTAAATTTATTTCCCTATTCTCATGCAGCAGAATCACCGCAATGCAAAACTTGGAAAAAACTATGTCATCGCTGTTCTTCAACATCACCAAGCTACGTTGAAGACGTTGGGCGTGCGTTCCATTGCTTTATTTGGTTCGGTTGCGCGTGATGAAGCTTGTCTAGATAGCGATGTGGATCTTCTAGTCGAGCTAGAGCCGCCACTGACCTTTGATCAATATATGAACGTCAAGTTTTATCTGGAAGATCATCTTGGCACTTCGGTTGATTTAGTAATGTGGGACGGTCTGAAGGCGCATGTGCGAGAAAGGGTCGAACGTGAGGCGATTCATGTCACGTAGCACTCGCTTGTACCTAGAAGATATTGTTAGGAGCTGTGCAAAAGTCTTGAGATATGTGCAAGGAATGACCTTCGAGGAGTTTCTGGCGGATGAGAAGACGTATGATGCAGTGATTCGGAATTTACAAGTTTTGGGTGAAGCAACCAAACAAATCCCTCAAGAATTGCGAGAAAACTACCCCAATATTGAATGGCGTAAGATAGCAGGTTTACGCGATATTGTTAGCTCATGCCTATTTTCAAATTAAAGATGAAATTATTTGAGATGTGGTGACAAACAAATTAGAACTCCTGCATCAACAAGTGCAACAGGTCGTGAAGAGTGAATTTAATGAAGAATGAAATAAAGCGAGTCAGAGGTTGAATGAGTCACGCTGTGGAGATGAAGGACGAATTCGTAACAGCAAAATTCGGGATAGTTGCTAAGTGAAATCCCAGCGCTCTCATTTTTTGATGGAACGTTCCTATCTTCCGTTGGAACATTCTCACTTTCGGATGGAGCGTTCCTATTTTTTAATGGAATGTTCTCACTTTTTGATGGAACGTTGCTGTTTGAGATTAGATCAATGCTGTTTTTTCTAGAAAGCAAGAATGTTTCGATCTGATCGTTCCGTAAGGGTTGCAGTTGATAGACCTTTGCGGTAGAAGGCAGCATCCACTCTAGCGGTTGAGTGGTCATGATAATGTTGCCTTTGAAGTAACTTTCGACAAATTGGGTGATTTTGGCGCGGGTGTCGGCAGTGACTTCGTTTAAGCCGTCGATACAGATATCGATCCCCCCTCGGCTACCTCCTGCGCTTTCTCCTGTAGTAAGCATTAACCCAAGTTCCATTTTTCTTTGCATAACCGCTTACAAGCTCGTAATCTCCAGGGTTGGAGATAGCCTTGTACTGAGCTTCCGAAAGCCTTCCTTCCTTTGCTACTCTCAAACTTGGCTTGGGCAATGGTTTAGGCAACGGCATTCGATAAGCAGCCTGCTTCTGGGGAATTGACTTTTGTGGTGGCTGAGGTATTCCCTGTCTAGGTGTCTTATACTGCGAAGACGATGAGCCAGATGACGGTCCTGCTTGACGATGGGTTGGGTTAGAGGGTGATGACTTTGGCTGAGGTGGCGAAGATATGCCAGATCTAGAGGTTCTCTGTTTTCTGGCTATGTCTTGAAACGGTAATGTCTCAGACATGTTGTTTGGGTCTAAATGACTAGTCCAAAGGCGATT